>JACRCY010000603.1 GCA_016218785.1 Deltaproteobacteria bacterium | reverse complement strand
TTCCCGGGTCCTAGCCCCACAGCGGGTGGAGGTAGCTCCACCCCTCGGTGGCCAGGTCGTCGTCGGAGAGGCCGTCCTCGGGGTTGCCGGGGACGACGTAGGTGGCGTCGGCGCGGATGCTGTGCGGGTTGATGGCCGCCAGGTTGCCGATCAGCTCGTGGAAGACGGGCCGCTTGAAGAAGTCATCCTCGCTCGCGACCTCGGCCGGGGCGTAGGCGCAGTCGAGCAGGAAGAGGACGGTGACCACCACGTACTGGCGCACCACCGCGGTGCGGTGGAGCCCGTCGACGGTGGCGCCGAGCTCCTCGGCCTCGGTGGCGATGCTCGCCTCGATCTCGCTCACCCATCCCTGGTACTCGGCCACCGCCTTCTGCGCCCCCTCCTTGTAGTCCCAGTAGCCGTAGGTCCAGTAGGGCTCGACCTCGAGGAGGAGCGCCACCAGCCGCTTGAGGAAGCGGCGCTTCTCCTCGACGGTCTCCCCCTGGATGCGCTCCTCGCTCATGAGCGCCACGAGCCGCGCCCGCAGCGTGTCCTCGCCGAAGCACTGGATCACGACCTGCACGCCGACGAAGTACGTCTTCGGTCCGCCGGGTGAGAACCAGCTGCCGATGGAGCGGAGGAGGCCCCTCCGGGTGACGGTGGGCATTCGGCGCTAGCCGGAGTAGCCGCGGCCGAACGAGCCGGAGCCGCCGGCGCGGACGCCGGTGACCCGCCCGCCCGACGTGCGCACCGAGGTGCGGCCGAAGCCCGAGGGGCGCGCCCGGCCGACGCCGCCGCGCGCCGCGGCCATGCGGTAGCCGGAGAAGGCGGTCGGCCGCGCCACCGGCGAGTACATGGGGCGCGCGAACATCGGCGGCCGCATGGCGCCGCGGTAGATGATGCCGGTGCGCATCATGTAGGCGGGGCGGTAGACCCAGAACGGGTAGTAGGTGAAGAAGTAGAAGTGGGTGTGCGGGTAGCCGCCGTAGTAGTAGCGGTACTCGACCACCTCGCGCGGCCCCGCGTCGGTCTGGATGGTGCGCTTCTCCGGCTCGGCGGAGCGCTGCAGGTCGGCGGCCGGCATCACGGCCACCTGCATGTCGGCCTTCTTGTAGTCGACGAACAGGTCGTTCAGGTCGTCGAGCTCGCGCTCCTGCGTCCGGTCGGGCGTGACGTAGAGGATGTTCTTGATGCCCTTGGCCTTGAGCTGGCCGGGCTCGGGCAGCTTGGCGACGTAACGGTTGTCGAACTGGGTGTCGGGGTTGGTGAACGGCGACAGGCGGCTGCCGTCGAGGATCATCGCCAGCGGCGCGTCGGCCCCCAGCTTGGCCTTCTTCTCGGAGATCTCGCCGGCGTAGTAGAGCAGGGCGCCGAGGGCCTCGTGCGACTTGACCACGCCGATCGGGTGCGGCCAGTTGTCGAAGGTGAACGCGAGGTGGGCCGTCTCGGCCAGCCCGGCGCCCATGGCCACCGCCAGGCGGCCCGGCAGGTCGACCACGATCAGGGTCGTGTTGGCCTTCTCGGTGGCCGGCAGGAGCGTCTTGCCGATCGACTCGCCGCGCGCGTAGGCCTCCTTCATCGACTCGTCGTAGGTGGGCCCCATCTTGGTGGCCAGGGTCGCCTGGCCGAGCGCCTGCACCAGCGTCGGCACGAAGTACGGCTGGAACTCGGCCGCAGCCGGCGTCAGCGCCGCGACCAGCGCGTCGGGGGACAGGTACGTGCGCCACCCCTGGCCGCCCTTCGAGTCGGCGTCGGTGAGGCCCGGCAGGACGAGCGCTTTGTCCTCCTGGCCGATGTTCCAGCCATTCGCCTTCTGCAGGCTCAAGGAGTCCTCGACCGACTCGGACTCCGGGGGCCCCTCGGGCTTGCTGGGGGAGCACAGGCAGCAGCCGGCCTGCGTGGTCGCGACGGCCGCGACGGCGGCCACGGCCAGCGTCCCACCGGCGAACTCGCGCCGCGTGAGCGGCTGCCACCAGGATGCGAAGGTCTCCTTCTCGTTGGTCTCGCTCATGGTCTGGCTCCTGCCTGTGTCTGCTGTGTCTACGTTGACCTGCGGGCGGTCTTCCCGCCTCATGCCTCGAACTGGGGCCGGACGTACGTCGGCGCCGTCTGGGCGCCGTAGCTGGTCGGGCCCTTGGCCAGCCGGGTGAAGTAGGCGGCGGCGGTGCCGCCGACCAGGAACACCCCGATGTTCGGGAGCGTGCCGTCCCCGTCGGGGGCGACCCGGAAGAACCGCTGGGCGACCCAGCGCGACGGGATCGCCATCTCGAGGGCGTCGAGCCACTCCTTCTCGGCGGTGAAGGCGCCGACCAGGGTCTCGGCGCCCTCGCAGCCGTAGTCGGACTTGAGCACCCACGCGGTCCGCTCGGCCGCGAGGCGCGCGCGATCGAGCGTGACGAAGCGCCGCGTCTCGGGGAGGTAGCGGTCGATGGCGTCTCGCGCCCGGGGGCTGAAGCGATGCTTCTCCTCGTGGCACAGGGCGTAGGAGAGCTTGTTCTGGGTGATCACGGCGCCGAAGGGGTTCACCACGGTGACGTCGCCGCGCTCGCTCGCCTGGAGCAGACAGGTGAGCGGCTGGTGCAGCGCCTCGGGCTCGGGGTACGGCTCCTGGTCGAACCACACCGGCAGGCGCTCACCCCACCAGTCGGTCTTGTAGTGCCGGAGGACCAGGTCGACGGGCTCGCCGAGGAGCGTGAGCTGGCCGCCGCGGGCGGCGAGGTTGCCGCCGAGGCCCCAGCCGAGGTTGAACGGCGAGCCGAGCACGACGTCGATGCCTGCCGCCCCGAGCCAGTCGCGGTAGAGGGCGATCATCGACAGGTCCTCGGTCAGCTCGGTCGGGTAGACGATGCCGACGCGGCGGATCGGGCGCGCCCCGTGGGCGGTGCGCAGCATGTCGAGGAAGCGGTCCCGGAACCCGGTGTTGGGGTCCTCCACCGGGCCGTGCTCGCCGAGCAGCAGGCGGTTGAGCAGCACGGCCTCGGCCTGGCCCGAGGGCGTGTCGCTGTTGACCTCGCAGCACGCGATGCCGCCCCCCTCCGTCTCGAAGAGGTCCGCGCGCGCGATGCCGTGCCAGGCGCCCCGCGCCGAGAGCCACATCAGCTTCTGGTAGGGCGTCAGGTGGTAGTAGTCGTCGAGCAGGGCCGGCTCGCGCCACACCACCTCGGCGATCTCCTCGAGGAGGGCGCCCACCGCCTCGGCCGCGGTGGCCAGGGCGGCGACCCGCTCGGCCGGCAGCACGAGCCCCGACAGGCGGAACCGCTCCGCACCGTCGAGCCACGGGTCCGAGAGCACCCGCGTGCGCATGAGCTCGGCAGCGAACTCCTCGTACGTCATGCGCGCGGAACTATAGCGCACGGCGAGCGTTTTTTCGAGCGCCACGACCGCCCCTCGACCGGCTCGGATCCTGCTTGTACACTGACGCCGTGAGCACCGACCAGGATCCGGCGCTCCAGCCGCTGGTCGACGCGCTCCTCGTCCGGGCGCTCGGCGACGGCGGCTTCGCCAGCCACGCGGGCGGCGCGTACGCGCCCGAGGCGACCGCGTGGGCCGTGCTCGCCCTCGTGGCCGCCGGGGCCGGCCCGGAGCAGGTTCCGGCGGCCCGCGCGCGGCTGGCCGCGGGCCAGGCCGCCGACGGGCGCGTCAGCCTCGACGCCGAGCACCCGGAGGCCTTCTGGGTGACGCCCCTGGCCGCGCTGGCCTGGCACGGAGCGCCGCGGCAGGCCGCGGCGGCGTCACGCGCGGTGGGCTTCCTCCTCGCCACCACCGGGCGACACTGGCCCAAGGCGCCCGGCGCGGCGACCGGCCACGACCCGGCCCTGCGCGGCTGGCCCTGGATCGAGGACACGCACTCCTTCGTGGAGCCCACGGCGCTGGCCCTGCTGGCGCTGCGGCGCGCGGGGCAGGGCGCCCACGAGCGCGCGCGCGAGGCCGCGCGGATGCTGCTGGATCGGCAGCTGCCCCGGGGCGGCTGGAACTACGGCAACACCACCGTCTACGGCCAGGAGCTGCGGCCCGCGGCCGTCGAGACCGGGGTGGCGCTCGCGGCCCTCGCCGGCCTGACGACGCAGGCGGAGGTCCTCCGGAGCCTCGCGTTCGCCCGGGCCGAGGCCGCGCGCCTGCGCACGCCGCTCTCGCTCGCCTGGGCGCTGCTCGGCCTCGGCGCCTGGGGCGAGCGCCCCGCGGCGGCGCGGTCGTGGGTGCTGGAGAGCGCGGCGGCGCAGCCGCGGCGGGGCGCCTACCCGACCACGCTCCTCGCCCTGCTGCTGCTGGCGGCCGTCGGGGACGCCGCGGTGGCCCGGGTGCTGCCGCGCTAGGAGGCGCCGCCATGGACCGCCGCGATCGCGGGGCACGCCTTGCTTGGACGCGACGGGAGTTCCTCGTCCGCGCCGGCGGCGGGACTCTCGCCGGCGTCGGCATCGCCGGGCTGCCGGGGTGCGCGCGGCGGCGCCCGGGGCAAGCGACGTTCATCGCCCGCGTCGCGCGCTACGACGTCGAGCTGGCGGCCCCCATCCTGCGCGGGCTGCGCGAGCTGGGCGTGACGGGATCGGAGATCAAGGGGAAGCGGATCCTGCTCAAGCCGAACCTGGTCGAGCCGCACCTCGGCGCCGGCCACATCAACACGCACCCCAGCGTGGTGCGCGGGGCGGCCGAGGCGTTCCGGCGCCTGGGCGCGGCCGAGATCCTGGTGGGCGACGCCCCCGGCCACTGCCGCGACTCCCTGCTCGTGCTCGAGGAGTCGCGGCTCGGCGAGGTCCTCGCCGCCGACCGCCTGCGCTACGTGGACCTGAACGCCGCGGCGGTCACCACGGTGCCGAACCTCGGCGGGCGCACGCGTCTCGCCCGGCTCACCCTGCCCGCGGTGGCGCGGCAGGTGGACTTCATCGTGTCGCTCGCGAAGCTGAAGACACACCACTGGGCGGGCGTGACCCTCGCGCTGAAGAACCTCTTCGGCCTGCTGCCGGGCGCCTACTACGGCTACCCCAAGAACCTGCTGCACCGCGAGGGGATCCCCAAGTCGATCGTCGACGTCGCCGCGACGGTGCGGGCCCACTTCGCCATCGTCGACGGGATCGTGGGGATGGAGGGGGACGGCCCGATCATGGGCGCGGCCCGGCCCGTGGGCGTCCTGGTGCTGGGGCGCAACCTGCCCGCGGTGGACGCCACGTGCGCCCGCGTCATGGGGATCGACCCGCTCAAGGTGACCTACCTGGCCGCGGCCGCCGGGTGGCTCGGCCCGGTAGCCGCGGCCGAGATCGGCCAGCGGGGCGAGGCCATCGCGGCGGTGCGCACGGAGTTCGCGCTCCCGGAGCACATCCCGGCGCTCCGGGGGCTGCGCGGGTGAGGGACCCGCGCATATGACAGACGAACAGCCTTTCCGCAGGTGCACCCGAGCAGCGGCTTGGCCGGGGGCGGTTCCGAGAGGCGGTCTTCCGTACCGCCCCGAGCGCGATGTCCCCGCCGCGATTGTCAACGCCGCGGTGGCCCGGTACCCTGATGGCGTGCGGCTCTTCGGTCGTCCTGGGTGGGGGGCGAGGCTGCGTGTCACCGCCCCGCTGCTCGCGCTGACCAGCGCGTGCGCGCTGCACGTCCCCGAAGGCACGTTCTCCTGCGCCGCCGCCGGGGATTGTCCCGCCGGGTGGGCGTGCGAGGTCCGCGACCCCGCGGCCGGCGCGCGCTGCTACCGACGGTCGTGTGATCGCTGCGGCCCCGGCCAGATGTGCTTGGGCACCGAGTGCGTGTGCAACTGCGCGAGCTGTCCCGACGGCTGCTGCGACGACAACGTGTGCCACCGTCCGGCCACGGTCGGTCGGTGCGGCATGGGCGGCGCGGCGTGCGTCACCTGCGCGGTCGGCCACGCCTGCGAGCTGGGACGTTGCACCTACGGGGCGAGCACCCGCGAGTGCGCGGCGCCGGAGCCCGTCTGTCAGGACGGCGCGTGCGTGGCCCTGCCGAGCTGCGCCGGGCAGGCGCCCTACTGCGGCCCTGATGGGACCGACGATTGTTGCGCGACGGTGGTGGTGCCCGGGGGGGGGCTTTGACCGCAACCAGGACCCGCTCTACCCCGCCACGGTCAGCGACTTCGGCCTGGACGTCTACGAGGTCACGGTCGGCCGGTTCCGCGCATTCGTAGCGGCCGGCGGCGGCACACGGACGGGCGCGCCGGCGCCAGGTGCTGGCGCCCACCCGCGCATCCCCGGGAGCGGGTGGGATGCGGCGTGGACGAGCCTCCTGCCGACCGAACCGGTGTCGGAGCAACCGTCGCTCCACTGCAACGGCGACTTCGGGACCTGGACCGACGAGCCCGGGGACAACGAAGCCCTGCCGATGAACTGTCTCACCTGGTACCACGCCTTCGCGTTCTGCGCCTGGGACGGCGGCCGCCTGCCGACCGATGCCGAGTGGGAGTTTGCCGCGGCCGGTGGGAGCGAGCAGCGCGTCTACCCCTGGTCGCAGCCGCCTGACGCGACCGCCATCGACTCGACCTACGCGACCTACGCCTGCCTTGGTGACGGCTCGGCTGCCCTGGACTGCGTGCGCGCCGACATCCTGCCGGTAGGCGCACACCCCAAGGGGCGCGGGCGGTGGGGGCACATGGACCAGGCCGGGAGCAGGTGGGAGTGGGTGCTCGACTGGTACCAGGTCAAGCCGCCGGTGCCATGCATCGACTGCGCGAGCCTCGACGAGGTGCTGCCGGATCGCGTCTACCGCGGCGGCTCTTTCGATCAGACCGACGCGCTGCTCGTCACGTCGTACCGCTATCTGAACAGCCCGAGGACGGCCGACTACACCTACGGCGTCCGCTGTGCCCGGGGGCTGTAGCCAGGCGGGGGCCGGCGAGATCGCAGCGGGCACGGCGGCGACCGGGGCCGGAGAGACGGGCAAGGGCGAGCCGGAGCTGGGCCGACTGGAAGCTGCGGCGGCGCGCGCCGGGCTACCGTAGGGTGGTTGACAGCGCGTCCAGTGCAGCCGAGGCTGGAGGAGGGCGTCGATGGAGGGCATCATGCGCTGGGGCCGATACGGCTGGGCCGCGTTGGTGATGGCGACGGCCCTGCTCGCCGCCTGCTCGGGCGAGATCGTCGGCGCTGGCGGGGATGGCGGCACCGACGGCGGCACCGGCGGCGACGGCGCCACGGGCGGCGACGACGGCGGGCCCGGCGACGCCGGCGGAGGCGACGTCGCGCCGCCACCGGCCGACGCGCCCACCACGACGGTGACGCCGACCGCCATCGACGACCTCCTCTTGAACCCGGGCATCGGCTTCGCCGACTTCGCGCTCGGCTGGGGCAGCCCTCCGCCCGCCAGCGGCTACCCGCCGGGGACCGTGGGGTACGTGCGCTGGACCTGGGCCGAGCTCGAGCCCGCCGAGGGGCAGTACGACTTCGCCCGGGTGGACGACGCGATCGCGGCGGCCCGGGCGCGCGGCGAGACCCTCGCGTTCCGCATCATGCCCTGCTACGACTCGTCGTCGCCGCAGTGGCTGCTCGACAAGGGGGTGGCGAGCGTCGTGGCCAGCGACGGCGTCTTCCCCGACCACAACTCCCCCACCTTCCTCTCGTACCACGAGCAGCTGGTGCGGGCGTTCGGCGCGCGCTACTCCGGCTCGCTGGACGTCGACCACGTCGACATCGGCTCGGTCGGGTGCTGGGGGGAGTGGAACACGGCCTGCTGCAACGGCACCGAGTGCGACGCGCTCTTCCCGACCGAGGCCAACCAGCGCGCCATCATCGACTGGTACCTCGAGGCCTTCCCGGGCACCCCGCTGGTCGCGCTCGTCGGCGCACCGTCGTACGCGGAAGAGCAGGGCGCGGGGTGGCGGGGGGACTGCTTCGGCGACTACGGGATGTTCGGCTCGACCTGGAACCACATGGAGAACTCCTACCCGCAGGCAGCCGCGGACCCGGTGATCGGCAACGCCTGGAAGACCGCGCCGGTGCAGTTCGAGGCCTGCGGCGTGATGCAGGACTGGTACGACCGGGGCTTCGACATCGACCTCATCCTGCAGAAGGGGCTCGAGTGGCACCTGTCGGTCTTCAACGGCAAGTCGTCGCCAGTGCCGGCGTCGTGGCGGCCGAAGGTCGACGCGTGGCTGAAGCAGGTCGGGTACCGCCTGGTGCTGACGTCGCTGACCCACACGGCCAAGGCGTCGCCCGGCGGCTCGCTGGCGCTGCACGCGGAGTGGGAGAACCGCGGCGTGGCCCCGGCCTACCACCCCTGGCCGCTCGCCTGGCGGCTGCGCAGCGCCGCGGACACCGTGGTCGCGCAGTGGACGAGCGCCGCCGCCCTCCGGACGTTCCTGCCGGGATCGCACCTGGTCGACGACCTGGTGGTCGTGCCGGCCGCGGTCGCGCCTGCGACCTACTCCCTGGACGTGGCGGTCCTGACGGAGGACGCCGCGCAGGCGCACGTGCGGCTGGCCATCGCCGGCGTGCTGACCGACCTGTGGTACCCGGCCTCGACGGTGACGGTGGAGTAGGGCGCGGCGCCGGGCGGCCCGACTCAGCCGCCGTTGCCGTTGTCGTACAGCGTCCCGAGCTTGATCACCCGGAAGCGGGCGAAGTCGATCTTGTCCTGCAGCTCGTACGAGTCGAGCACGCCGCTCGACCAGATGGCCCGCGCCTCGGCCGAGTTCTCGGCATAGAGGCTGAGCGCGCCCGAGTAGTCGCCGACGTAGGCGCCGTACTCCTGCAGCACCTGCATGATCACGCGCCCCGCCGGGGTGAGGCCCAGCCCGTCGAGGTCGACCGCGGGGTCGAGCTGGATGCGCCCGCCGCACGGGATGCCGCGCGTGCTGATGGCGTCGTCCCCGACCCGGGCCCGTGGCCGATCAGCCTGCCACCGTCCAACGGTTGACGGAAGGTGTGGAAGGCCTACCATCCCGCCAGCTGCAAGCCGGCGATTCGTCTAGTGTTCGCTCCTGGCTTCCGGCTTGCAAAGCGAGACCACGCGCGCCGGGCGCACCGGGCGAGGTGGACATGACGACGACACGCTACGGTATGGGCCTGCTGCTGGTCGCCATGATCGTAGGTCTTCACGCGGCTTCGGCCGCAGCGCAGCCGACGGCACCACCATCGCTCCCGGCAGCGTCTGCGCCCGTGGCGGCGCCGCCACCCGCGCCCG
>JACRCY010000602.1 GCA_016218785.1 Deltaproteobacteria bacterium | reverse complement strand
GCCGCCGCGAGCGCCCCAAGAGCACCGCCACGTCGATCGCCGCCGCCGCCTCGCAGGTCTCGCCGCGGCGATGGCGAAGACCCGGGCCCGGTCGCGCGGCCCCTGCCGCCCCGCCGCCTCGGCAGTGCTGAGCAGCGCCCGGACACAGTCGCGGCTCACGTCGAAGCCGAAGCCGAAGCCGTAGCCGAAGCCGATGCCGCCGACGAGCACGAGCACGTCGTCGTCGCCGACGCCGCCATCGGCCGGCGGCCGCCTGACACCGCGCCTCCGAGGCCCGTGCTCCACGTGACCTCCTCGGCAGCTCAACGAGGGATTGCGTCCGCAGCTTCTGCCGTCGGTGCAGCGTGCCACCGCCGATCACCCCAGCGGACGGCTCCACCTGGGCGGAGCGCCGTGCCTCGCGGCTCCGCGTCCCGGGCCCTACCCACGCCGCGCGACGGCCAGCGCCACGGGCGCCACGGCGCAGGCGAGCGCGAAGAGGAGCAGCGCGACGAGCGTGGCGGCCCGCATCTTCGACTCGGCCGCGTCGCGCACCCAGGTCTCCGCCGCCTGCAAGGCGGCTTGGTAGGCGCGCTCGAGCGACACCCCACCGCCGCCGCTCGCGTCGCGGTCGGCCCGCACCGCGTGCAGGAGGTATCGCTCGACCCGGCCGGCCAGGAAGCGGCGCACCGTCCGCACTCCCGGCGGCGCGGCGGCCGGCTCGAGCCCACCGCGCGCGTACTCGCCGACGGCCTCCTTGAGCGCCGCCTCGACCCGGTCGAGGGGCACGTCCCGGAGGAAGGCCGCGCCACCGTCGAGCGCCCGGTCTGCAGCGGCGCTGCGGCGGAGCAGGGCGTCGGCGCGGCGCAGGATGGCGTCGAGGGCGTGGACCACGAACCCCTGCTCGACCCCCAGGTGGATGACGGCGCGGCCGATGCCGCGCCACTGGGCGGCGTGGCCGATCCGCAGCGCGCCGGGCCCCGGGTAGGCGAGCAGCAGGAGCCAGACCGCGAGGCGCCAATCGGGCCACGGGCTGCGCAGCAGCCCCGCCGCCATCTCGGCGGCGAAGACGACGACGCCGAGGAGGACGCCGAGGGCGCCCCACCCGAGCACCCGCGGCACGATCCGCACCGCCGCGCCTCCGGCGGCCCGCGCGCCGGCCGCGAGCATCGCCTGCGCCTGCTGCAGGCGGCTGGCGGGGGTCGCGGGCGTCGCCATCAGCCGCCGCCGGGTGACGCCAGGCGCGCCTCCACCAGCTTCACCGTGGCCTCGGGCTCGGCCTCGGCCATCTTGCGGATGCCTTCGTCGCGGGACATGGAACCCTCGCGCACGAGCTTGGCGACCTCGAAGACGTAGGGATGGAACTGCCACCGCTCCTTGTGCACGCGGATGGCATAGGAGTTGAGCAGGCAGTTGGTCGAGTTGGAGTCGACCCCCTCGGGCCGCGTCCAGCCGTACTGGGCGACGGCTTCGATGACCATCTCCTCGCTGTAGGCTGGCGCGAAGGCCACGGGCGACACGTTGTAGGGGAACATGTCGGGCTTGGCGAAGTGGCGCTCCTCGAGGAAGTACGGCCGGAGGTCGGCGGCCGGGAAGAGCTCCGACAGCGGCTCCAGGATCTGGCGCTGCGTCACGCGCACGATCTCGGGGTTGTTCTTCACGATCGACGCCGAGAGCGGGATCTGCCCCGGCGACCAGCCGTAGCCGATGAAGGGCACCTCCATCTCGATGGCGAGGCGGAGAATGCCGAACTTCACGAAGCCGATGCACGCGGTGCACATGTCGGCGGCCCGCTCGGCCGCCTTGGCGCCGAACAGCGCCTTCTCCGCCGCGCGCCGGAAGACCTTCGCCAGCACGTCGAAGCGCGGCTTGACCAGCAGGTGGTCGATGCCGAGGTGCTCGACGACGTTGCGGATGTTGCGCAGGGTGCCGTCGGGGAGGAAGCCGTTGTCGTAGGTCACGGCCAGCGTCCGCAGGCCGTGCTCCTTGAAGACCTTGAGCGAGTAGGTGGAGTCCTTGCCGCCCGAGTAGCCCACCACCACGTCGTAGCAGCCGCGCCCCTGGTGCTCGCGGATGAGCGCGGTGAAGCGGCCTTCCGCGTCGTGGCGCGCCCTCTCGTTGCGCTCGTCGGAGGGCGCGGTGCGGCAGTGGTTGCAGACCCCGTGCTCGTCGAAGCGGATGCCGGGGAAGGTCTCGGGGAGGACGCAGCGCGTGCAGAGCTTCATGGTCACTCCTTCGCCGGCGCCGTGGGCGCGGCGGGTCCTGAGACGGGCGTGGCGGGCGGTCCGGCCGCGGCGCGCACCTCGGCGCGCAGGTCGGACTTGCAGATCTTGCCCGAGGGGGTCTTGGGGAGCGCGGCGCGCACCTCGATCTCCTTGGGCACCATGAAGTCCTCGAGGTTCGACTTGACGTAGCCGAGCAGCTCCTTGGTGACGATGGCGACGCCCTCCTTGGGCACCACGTAGGCCTTGACCGCCTCGCCCAGGATCGCGTCGGGCACGCCGATGACCGCGGCCTCGAGGACCGCGGGGTGGGCGTGGAGCACGTTCTCCACCTCGCGCGGCGAGACCTTCTCGCCGCGGCACTTGATGATGTCGTCCTTGCGCGAGACGAAGTAGAGGAACCCCTCCTCGTCCACGGTGAACAGGTCGCCGCTGTAGTAGACGACCTCGCCCGGGTAGCGGCCGGGCCGGAGCGCGCGGGCCGTGGTCTCGGGCTCGCCCCAGTAGCCGCGCATCACGTGCGAGCCGCGGATGACCAGCTCCCCGACCTCGCCGGGCAGCACCGGGCGGCCATCCTCGTTCTCGACCCAGCACTCCTGGTTCGGGATCCCCCGGCCGACCGAGCGCGGCCGCCGGTCGAGCTCCTCCGGCGGCAGGAACGAGCTGCGGATGCACTCGGTCTGGCCGTACATCGAGTAGAACCGGGCCCTGGGGAACGCCAGGCGCAGGCGCTCCAGATGCGCGGGGGGCAGCGGGCCCGCGGCGTTCGTGTAGTAGCGCAGGGAGGAGAGGTCGGCCTGGTCGAGCTCGCGCAGCTGGAGGATGAGCGCCCAGATCGTGGGGACGCCCGCGAAGCCCGTCACGCGGTGTTTCACCATCGCCTCGATGATCGGGTAGGCGAAGGAGAAGCTCTTCTCGAGCACCACGGTGGCGCCGACGCAGGTGGCGCAGAGGAGGTTGGTGAGGCCGTAGCCGAACGAGAGCGGCAGCACCACCAGCACGACGTCGTCGCTGGTGTTCTCGAGGTACGCGACGATGGAGAGGGTCGAGGCCCGGAGGCCCGCGTGGGTGTGCATCACCCCCTTGGGCTTGCCCGTCGAGCCGGAGGTGTAGATCAGCGCCGCGAGGTCGAGGTCGACCCGCTGCCGTGGCAGCCCCACGTCCGGCGCCGCGGCCAGGGCATCGCCGAAACGGCGCACCCGCCCGTCCGCGGTCTCCGGGAGCTGCCCCTCGCCCACGGCGAAGACGGGGCCGAGCGTGGGCACCTCGGCGCGCACCTCCCCCAGGAAGCGCAGGTCGGAGTCGCGCGCCACGAAGGCGCGGGCGCCGCAGTTGCCGAGCACGTAGGCGAGCTTGTCGGGCTTCGTGGAGGGGTGGACCGCGAGGAAGGCGGCGCCCGCGCGCAGCGCCCCGAAGATGGCGACGACCGCCTCGACCGAGTTCGGCAGCTGGATGGCGACGCGGTCGCGCGGGTGCACGCCGGCGGCGCGCAGCGCGTTGGCGCAGCGGTTGGCCTGGCTCTCCAGCTGCGCGTAGGTGACGCGCTGCTCCCCGACGATGAGCGCGACCTTGTCGGGGGCGCGCGCCGCGCTGTCGCGCAGGAAGTCGTCCACCATGACCGGCGCCGCGGCCGGTCTCATGGCGCGGCCGCCGCCGCGGTCTTGCTGCGGACGTAGCCCGCGAGCTTGGCGATGGAGTCGAAGTTGCGCGGCACCAGCTCGTCGTCCTTCACCTTGATGCCGAAACTCTCCTCCACGAAGAAGACCAGCTCGAGGACGCCCGTCGAGTCCACGATGCCGCTCTCGAGGAGCGACTGGTCGTTGCCGAGGGAGCTCCCGTCGCCGGTGTAGAGGAAGTTGTCGACGATGTGCTGGCGGATGCGGTCTTCCAGGGTCTGGCTCGGTGCGTCGCTCACGCTGGCTTACCTCGTGTGGGGCGGTGATGATAGCATCTGGCGCGGAAACTGTGCCATGCTCCGGTGGCCGGCGGAGGCAGCCATGTTCGAGGCGCTGCGTGCGGATCTGAAGTGCTTCTGGGACAACGAGTGCTACGGGAGCCCCGTGCAGCGGGCCCTGCAGCTCGCCCTGAACCAGGGGGCCGTGGCCCTGGCGGTCTACCGCTTCGGCCACGCCGCGCGCGAGGTGGACGTGCCCGTGGTGGGGCAGGCGGCCCGGGTGGCGTACCTCTTCGCGCACAAGGCGGTGCAGGTGCTCACGGGCATCAACATCCACGCCGAGTCGGAGCTCGGGCCCGGTACCTACATCCACGGGTTCGGCGACATCCACGTGGTGGGCCGGACCGGCCGCGGTTGCACCTTCATCCAGGGGGCGCAGCTCATCAGCGCCTCCGACGGCAAGGGGCGCGGGTGGCCGGAGCTGGGGGACAACGTGTACGTGGGCGCGGGCGCCAAGGTGATCGGTCCGGTGAAGGTCGGCAGCAACGTGGTCATCGGCGCCAACGCCGTGGTGACGCGCTCGCTGCCCGACAACGTGACGGTCGCGGCCATGCCGGCGCGCATCGTCAAGCAGGAGGAGGCGGGGGTCGGCGACCGGCCGCCCGCCGGCGCGCCGCCACAAGGCACGGGCGGCCCGGCGCCAGGGGGCGGCGCCCCCGCGCCCGGCGCCGGCCAGCCCCCCGGCGGCGGCCAGGCGGCGTAGGTCAGAAGTACATCCGGCGCAGCGCCTCGGCCACGCAGGCGGGCTTGTCCTGCCCCTCGATGTCGACGGTCACCACGCTCAGCATCTGCAGCGCCGGGCCCACGTCCTCGATCGCCTTGAGCGTCCGGCGCGCGCGGATGCGGGAGTTGACCTTGACCGGCGTCGGGAAGCGCACCTTGTTGAGCCCGTAGTTCACCAGCAGCCGGCATCCGCGGTAGGGGTCCGCCTCGCCGGGCTGCGGGGTCAGGAGGTGGGTGACGAGCGAGAGGGTGAGGTAGCCGTGGGCCACGGTGTCACCGAAGGGCGACTCGCGCCGCGCGCGCTCCGGCTCCACGTGGATCCACTGGTGGTCGCCCGTCGCCTCGGCGAAGCGGTCGATGCGATCCTGCGTCACGGTCAGCCACTCGCCGACCTGGACCTCCTGCCCGATCTGCCGCGTCAGCGCCGCGAGCACCTCCTCCTTCGACATGGCACCCTCCTGCGTCGCTCCCCGCGGGGGTCAGCGCCGGAAACGCGGATCGCCGGGCGGGAAGCCGGCCGCACCGGGTGGCGACGGGTACCCCGGCTGGGGCGCGCCCTGGGGCGGATGCCCGGGCTGCGGCGGGAAGCCGGCCGCCGGCGGGGGGGGTGACGGGTAGGCCGGCGGCTGGCGCGGGTATCCCGGCGGCGCGGGCGGCTGCGGGAAGCCGGCCTGCGGCGGCTGCGGCTCCACCGACACCAAGGGTTGGGCGCCGGGCTGCCACAGGACCGGCGGCGGCAGCTGCGCGGGCGTTCGCCAGCCGGTCATCCGGTAGATGAAACGTACTTGCCCGAACCGCACCTCGTAGCCGTCCTGCAGGAACGCCTGCAGGATGCGCTGGCCGTTGACGTACACGCCGTTGGTCGCGCCGAGGTCGTAGATCACGTGCGCGCCGGCCGCGTGCCACATGATGCGCGCGTGGTGCTTGTAGGTCGTGTCGTCCACCACGACGAAGTCGTTCTCGAGGGTCTTGCCGACGTTCACCGTCGCCTTGTCGATGACGTAGGCGATCTCGCCGCGGGGCGACGCCTGGGTCGCCGCCTGCACGAAATGGGGGCGCGACTCGAGCGCGGGGGTGCCCTTGAACTCGAGCAGGTTCACCCCGCAGTTGGAGCACCGGGTGGCACCGGGCTGCTGCGGCACGCCGCAGCGGAGGCAGAACTTCGACTCGCTGCCGTCGGTGGCGCTGATGGGCGTGCGGCACTTCCAGCAGGGCGACCCGGCGGGCGTGGGCATGCCGCAGGCGGGGCACTTCACGATGGCCCGCATGAACATCGTCTTCTTGCGGTGCGGGCTCTTCAGGACCTGCCGGATGAGGCGGATCTCGACGTAGATGAACATGCCGATCATGAAGACGACCAGCATGGCGAGGGTGGCGACCATCGACCTTCCGCCGAGGAAGCAGAAGGTGTCGTAGAGCGCGTGGACGGCGGCCGCCAGCAGCCAGCCGAGGGCGATGATCCCGGCCCGCTTGGAGGCGATGTTGGGCGCCGCCTTGGCCTTGGAGAGCGCGAGGCCCCAGATCGCCGCGTCGAGGGCGTGTCCGGAGTTGGCGAAGATGCCGCGCAGCATGATGATCTGCTCGCCGTGGCGGGCGAGGTAGATGACGTTCTCGAGCGCGGCGAAGCCGAGCGCGGCGGCCGCGGCGTAGATGACGCCGTCAGACGGCTCGTCGAACTCCTTGCGGCGGTAGGCGAAGTCCAGCACCGCCGACATCTTCACGAACTCCTCGACCGGCCCGACCACGAGCCACAGCTCGAGGACCTTGTAGGTCGTGGTCTTGCCGAACATCGAGAGGAGGATCGCGCTCCCCATGGTGTTCAGGACGAGCGCGACGAGGGCGGAGGCGGCGCCGAGGAGGAACGTGACGAGGATGATCCAGACCGGCTCACGCTGATAGAAGTCCTGGAAGTAGAAGAACGCCAGCCAGATCAGGCAGGGGATGAGCGATAGCCAGATGAGGTGCATTCGGCCCCCGTCGAGAGAACCATGCTACCGGAAAGGGGGCGCCGGGGGAAGCGACGTGGCCGCGGCGAGCGCCCGGGCTCGCCGCGGCGCTGGAAAGGCGCGGCGGCTCCCGTGAGCGGTTGGATGTGGCGGGACCGCGCGCGGGGGCGCTGCCCGTTCGCACGCATTTCACTTGTCCGGGGCGGGCTCACGGAGCTACCATCGGGTAATGCAGCGGGCGTTTGTCTTCGGGGTGGGGCTGGCCGCGCTCGTGGCGGCCGGCTGCGCCGGGGCCACCACGAGCGCAACACCGGACGGCGGCGGTCAGCGCGATGGACCGCCGGTGACCGACGCCGGCGGCGACGCGATCGTGGTCCCCGACGGTGCCGTGGCCGTGGCCGGGCGCCGCGGCATGGCCACGCTTTCCGGCGCGGTCACGGCCAGATCCACGAAGTACCGGATAATCATGAACACTGGCGAGTCGCCGGGCGGGGGCGGTTCCGCCGCCAGCGCGAAATACCAGCTTCGCGGCGGCGTGGTGGGCGTGACCCAGGGGAAATGAGAATGCGCGAGAGGGAGGCCATGATTCGACGCACACTGCTACTGGCTGCCGTTGCCGGGATCGGGCTGCTGCCGGTCGTCGGGGCCGCTGGATCCGTCCCACAGCTCGTGACGCAACAGGGCCGGCTGCTGAAGGCCGACGGCACGGCGATCACCGAATCGGTCAGCCTGACGTTCGCGGTGTACGCGTCGGCGACGGGTGGCACGGCGCTGTGGACCGAGACCCAGACCGTGACGCCCGACGACGGGTACTTCGTCGTGGCCCTGGGCGCGGTGACCACCTTCCCCGCAGGGCTGTGGGACGGCTCGGTCCGGTTCCTCGGGGCGGCCGTGGACGACGATGCCGAGATGGCCCCGCGGGAGCAGGTCGTGTCGGTGCCCTATGCGCTCGTCGCCAACGACGCGGTGGGAGACATCCACCCCACCTCGGTCACGGTCAATGGCACCGAGGTCATCGACTCGTCGGGCCAGTGGGTGGGGTCCACGACCGGAATGATCGGTCCCACCGGCCCGACCGGGCCGATCGGTCCCACGGGCTCCGCCGGCGCGACGGGTCCGATGGGCCCGACGGGCTCCGCCGGCGGGACGGGCCCGATGGGCCCGACGGGGGCGCAGGGGAGCCAGGGGATCCAGGGC
>JACRCY010000601.1 GCA_016218785.1 Deltaproteobacteria bacterium | reverse complement strand
TCCGACGCGGGCCCGCCGTTTTTCGTGCTCTCCCTGAAGGCGGGCGGCCAGGGATTGAACCTCACGGCCGCGTCCCACGTCATCCACTTCGACCGGTGGTGGAATCCGGCGGTCGAGAACCAGGCCACCGACCGCGCCTTCCGCATCGGCCAGACGAAGAACGTGCTGGTGCACAAGTTCGTGTGCCGGGGCACGGTCGAGGACAAGATCGACGAGCTGATCGAATCGAAGCGCCAGCTTTCCCGAGACCTGCTGGAGGGCGGCGCGGAGCTGCTGCTCACCGAGATGAAGAACGACGAGCTGCTCAAGCTGGTGGCGCTGGACCTGCACGCCGCCGCCGAGGATAATTGATCATGTCCTACGACTACTACGGGTGGCGCCCCTACGTGTCCGTGGCCGAGCGCCGGCGGCAGGCCGCGCGCGAGATGGCCAAGCTCAAGAAGAAGGGGCACCCGGTGTCCCCGGTGGTGATCGAGGGGCGCACGATCGCCAGCACGTTCTGGGGCAAGTCGTGGTGCGAGAACCTGGAGCGCTACAGCGACTACGCCAACCGGGTCCCGCGCGGCCGGACCTACGTGCGCAACGGCTCGGTCGTCGACCTGCAGGTGGGCGCCGGTGAGGTCACCGCGTACGTTTCCGGCTCGGAGCTCTACAAGGTGAAGGTGACCGTCGCACCGGTGCCGAAGGCCCGGTTCACGGCCATCTGCACCGACTGCGCCGGCGCGATCGACTCGCTGGTCGAGCTGCTCCAGGGCCGCTTCTCGCAGGGCGTCATGGAGCGGCTGTGCCAGCAGCGGACCGGGCTCTTCCCGGCGCCCGCGGACATCAAGTTCTCCTGCTCGTGCCCCGACTGGGCCGCCATGTGCAAGCACGTGGCGGCCGTGCTCTATGGCATCGGCGCCCGGCTCGACACCCGGCCCGAGTTGCTCTTCCGGCTGCGGCAGGTCGACGAGCAGCAGCTGATCGCCCACGCGGGCACCGGCGTGCCGCTGGCGAAGAAGGGGCCCGCGAGAGACAAGGTGCTCGGCGACGCGGGGCTCTCGGAGTTGTTCGGGATCGACCTGGACACGGCAGCCGCGCCGGCCACACCGGCGGCGCCGGCGAAGAGACCCCGGCTCCGGCGCGCCGCCCCGCGCCCGCGCGCCCAGGTGCCCGCCGCCGAGAGCACGCCCGCCGGCGACCGGGCACGCCATCGCGGGCAGCGGACGGCAGCGACGCCCAAGGCCAAGGCGAGACCACGCGTCAAGGGCAAGCCGCGCGCCAGGGCCGAGGCCACCAAGACACGCACGCGGTAGCAAGGCCGTTGCCTACGGCTTCCACATCCGCGGGTCGATCGTGAACGGCTCGGGCGGCAGGAGCTTGAGGCGGCCGAAGTCGGGGTGCAGGGGGTTGAGCAGGTAGTTCCACTCCTGCGGCACCACCGCCGACGGTACCGCGAGCACCGCCGTGGTCCGGCCGCGCGCCCAGACAGTACCCCGGTCGGCCAGGGCAGCCGACGCCGGGGACTTCCGCCAGCCACGGGGCAGCGTCTTCGGGTCGATCCGCTCGACCGCGAGCGTGTCCGGGAGGTCGCCGGCCCGCGCCAGCAGCCCGGGCGGTCGTGTGCCCGGAGGCGGGACCCACGACCGGCGTGGCCGGGCTACGGCCCCGCGGCCACGGGCGCCCGGGCCCCGGCTCGGAGCATCCCGGCCATCCCTTCGAAGATGGCCGCGAGGGCGAGCGCGGAGTCGGGCGGCGCGTCGATGGTCACGCCGCCGTCGTCGCGCGTTCGGACCTGGAGCTGACCGAAGAGACGGCGCACGGCATCGGCCGGAACCGCGTCGGTGGTCGGCACGGGCGCAGCCGTGGTCTCGACCGCTGCCGCGCCGTCGGCCTGCGCCCGCGGCGGCGCGGCCGCAGCCGCGGCGAGCCCCGCCTCCGCCATCATGACATCCTCGCCCTCCTCGGCCGCAGCGATGGCCGCGTCCGTCTCCTGCTCGGCGGCCGCCGCGATCTCTGGTGTCTCCTGCTCCAGCACCGCGTCGGCCGGCAGCTCGGGCGGCACGACCGGCGTGACCAGCCGCTCGAGCCGGGCCAGGAACGAGGCCGACCGGTCGAACCGAACCACGTCGCTCTCGCCGTCGAAGAGGCCGGCGAAGAGCGCCCGCTTGTCCGCCACCAGGCCGGCGATGCGCGCCTCGATGGAGTCCTGGGTCACGAGGTTGTAGACGTCCACCGGCGCGGTCTGCCCGTGGCGGTAGATGCGGCCGATACGCTGCTCGAGGACCGCCGGGTTCCAGGGCAGCTCGAGGTTGACGCAGCAGCTCGCCGCCCGCTGCAAGTTGAGGCCCACGCCGCCCGCGTCGGTGGCGAAGAGCACGGCCACGGCCGGGTCGTCGTGGAACTCGACGAGGTTCTGGGTGCGGCGGCGCTGGCCCTCGTGCCCGGTGAAGAACGCCGCCCGCAGGCCCGCGCCGGCGAGGAGGTCGCCGACGGCCCAGTGCGCGAGCGTCAGCATCCGCCGCCACTGGCTGAAGACGACGACCTTGCGGCCCTGTGCTGCCGCGACCTGGGCGAGGATTTCCCGGAGCTCGCGGAGCTTGGGCGCCGCGAGCGTCCCGACCAGCGCCTCCGTGGGAGCGCGGCTGGCAATGCTCGGCCAGACCTCGGCGAACCGCAATTGCGCGAGGCCGTTCGAGACGATGCGCTGGGTCGTGAGCAGGCTCATCAGCCGCAGGAACTGCTCCTGCGTGAGCGGCCGCTGCCGCGCGATCGCCATGAGCCGCGCGATGGGCTGGTCGAGGGCCGCGTGCTCCTCCGCCTGCTCGGGCGTCAGCTCCACGGGGACGGCCGTGTCGGTGCGCGGGGGGAGCTGGGCCAGCACGTCGCGACGCAGCCGCCGCAGCATGCTCGGCGCGAGGCGCTCCCGCAGGGTGTCCAGGTTGCGCGCCCCCACGATCTCCCGCCGGCCGTCGGCGAACTCCGAGTGCCAGGGCTGCAGGCGCCACTTCGGCTCCAGCGCCTCGTCGTCCACCCAATCGAAGAGGGAGGCCAGCTCGTCGAGGCGGTTCTCCATCGGCGTGCCCGTGAGCACGAGGCGGTAACGGGGGCGAAGGCGCTTGACGTACGCCGCCGTCTTGGTCGCCCAGTTCTTGATGCGCTGCGCCTCGTCGAGGATCACGAGATCGGGGCGCCAGGCGTGCATCAGCTCGAGGTCGCGCAGGACCTGCTCGTAGTTCGCGATGAGGAAGCCGCGGCCCTGGCGCCGGTAGGCGGCGCGGCGCTCGGCCGGGCCGCCGTCCACGACGGTGACGGGGGAGTCGGTGAAGATGTCCCACTCGCGCTGCCACTGCGGCTTCAGGCTCGCCGGCACGATGATGAGCCCGCGGGCGACCTGCCTGGTCGCATAGAGAGAGTGACACGCGGCGATGGCCTGGACGGTCTTGCCGAGCCCCATGTCGTCGGCGAGGAGCAGCCGCCCCTCCCCGAGGAAGCGCTCGACCCCCTCGGCCTGGTACGGGTAGAGCGTCCCCCGCAGGGTGCGCCGGGCGCGGTCGAGGGCGCGGCGGGACGAGCGCAGGGCGAGCACCCGCTCGAGCCGATCGGCCTCGTCCTCGAGCAGCCGGCGCACCGCGGGCTCGACCGCGGCGCTCCCGCGGGTGGCGCGACCGCGCGGCAGGAGCGCGCGGAGCACGCGGACCTGGGCGAGACGCTCCGCCACGCGCTCGCGCGGAACCGCGGCGAGCACGAGCGCGCCGGTGGCCCCGGGACGAAACCACTGCTGGGCTCCGGCGCGGGCGTCGCGCGCCGCACCCGGGTCCACCAGCCGCAGGCGCTCGAGGGGATCGCCGGCTCCCGTGAGGGGACGGACGGGATCCCACGAGAGGGCGCTTGCGCTCGGTGCGGGTCCGCCCCGGCTGGCGGCGCGCAGCCGCCGGGGGCTCTGGTAGACGTCATCCAGGACGACGAGGAGGTGCTTGCACAGCCCGAGCGAGCTGCGCAGGAAGTCGGGACAGTCGCAGCTTCCCGCTGGCGGGTCGATCGCGAGGAGCAGCGTCTCATAGGGGCGGTCGTGAGCGCCGCGGCGACCGGTGGCGTACCGACCGAGAACACCCGCGTCCGCGGGCCGGGCGACCACAGTGAGACCGTCCTGCCGGGCGAAGTTCGCGCGGCGCAGCAGCGCCTCCATCGCCGCCCGCGCGACCGGCCAGTCGGCGCCGGCGGTAGTCCCCAGGACGTGGCGCGCCAGGAGCGGCTCGGGAATGGCTCCCGCCTTGCGCCGCGCCAGCAGGCACAGCACCTCGTACGCCTCCGCCTCCGACGTCGGCACGGACGACGGCTGCAGCGAGGTCGGGGGCGAGCGCCGGAGCGCGGTGGCAGGGGATGTCGGGACCAGAGCCGTGGACATGGCAAGCCTCGGGCGCGTGACGCGCGCAGCAGCGTCTCATGTACCACCGGCGGTGGCCGGCGTGCAAGCGCTGAGCCGCGATGAGGCGGTGGATGGCGGCGCGACGGAGGGGCGAGTGGCCCGGCGAACGCCTCGACCTCACTCCAACGTGCACGTGCTCGCGCAGCTCCCGGTCGGCGCGGTGCCCGTCATCGCCTGGTAGTGCGCGGCGATGCGGGCCGCGGCGAGGAGGGGGGCCCACCTCGGCGCACGCATCGATTCGATTATACCGGGCCCGGTCGAGGACGGGACGTGCCGACGCGCTCAGCCGTCGACCACGACGCCGACGCCGTGCCGCTCGAGCGCCGCGGCCACGCGCCGGAGCATCCCGGGGGGGCACCGCGAGATCGGCGAGCCGCGGCGTGAGACCGAGCGCCGCGTACTTGTCGAGGTAGAGCCGGTGGTACGGCACGAGGTGCAGCGTGCGCGCGCCCGGGCGGCAGCTCGCGGTGACGAAGCGCGCGACCGCGCCGAGGTTCTGCGCGTCGTCGTTGATGCCGGGGAGGACCGGCATGCGCAGCTCGACCGGAACGCCGCGGCCGAGGAGGAAGCGGGCGTTCGCGTGGATGCCCGCGGTGCCCATGCCGGTCAGCTCCGCGTGGCGGCGCGGATCCATGTGCTTCAGGTCGAGTTGGAACAGGTCCACCACGTCCAGGACCGCGGCGAGGTGCGACCGCGGCACCGCGGCCGAGGTCTGGACGCAAGTGTGCAGGCCCGCGCGGCGCGCCGCCTCGAGGAGCGCGCGGACCGGCCCCGGGTCGAGGAGCGGCTCGCCGCCCGACACGGTCAGACCGCCGCCGGAGACGGCGTAGTAGTCGCGGTCCCTGAGCACCTCCGCGAGGATCGCCTCGATCGGGACGGCGTCCGCCCGCCGGCTGGCGAAGCCCTCGGGGTTCTGGCACCAGGCGCAACGGAGCGGGCACCCTTCGAAGAACACCGTCGTGCGGATGCCCGGCCCGTCGTGGATGGAGAAGCGCTGCACGTCGAAGACGCGGCCTCCGGGGGCCGCGGCCCCCGCCGTGGGGCCCCCGGCTAGCACGACGTGAACTCGGTGCGCGCGATGATGTCGTCCTGGATGCGGCGGCCGAGGCGCGTGAAGTAGGCCGAATAGCCCGACACGCGCACCACCAGGTCGGCGTAGTCGGCCGGGCGCTCCTGCGCGGCGCGGAGCGTCGCCGAGTCGACGGAGTTGAACTGCACGTGGAAGCCGCCCTTGTTGAAGTACGCCCGCACCAGGTGCGCGACGCTCGCGACGCCCTTCTCGGACCGCAGGATCCCCACCGGGAGGCGCATGGCGCGCCAGCGAGCTCAGGGCCGCGGTGGGGCCGCGGCGCTCGGCGCCGTTGCTCGGCGACATGCTGTTCGACAGCGGCTCGCCAGCCCGGCGCCCGTCGGCCGAGGCGGGCTCGAGCGCGCCCTCGTAGACGTTGAGGCCGTAGGAGATGAGGCTCGCCTTGTAGTGTCCGCCGCCGTAGGTCCGGCGCTCTGACACCATCTCGCAGAAGCGCGCCACGAGGTCCCGGGCGAGGCCGTCCACCGGCTCGAGGTCGTTGCCGAAGCGCGGCGTCCCCGCGAGCCGGCGCCGCAGCGCCTCGCGCCCGAGGAAGTTGGTGTGGAGCGCCCGGGCTAGCTCGCCCATCGACACCGACCGCTCCTCGAAGACGAAGGTGCGGATCGCGGCCAGCGAGTCGACCACCGTCCCCAGGCCGCCGCCCCCCACCGCCCCGAAGTTGTAGCGAGCCCCGCCCGCGGTCATGTCGCGGCCGGTCTCGATGCAGCCGTCGATGGTGCACGAGATGAGCGGGTTGTGAAAGCGCTCGGCCCAGATCGCGTCCCGCAGGTTGGTCGCGCGGGTCACCCACTCGACCATCGACTCGAGCTGGCAGTAGAAGGCGTCCAGCACCTGGTCGAAGGACCGCAGCTTCGCCGGGTCGCCGGTGTCGATGCCGTCCTGGTTGCCGAAGAAGGTGGTCTTGCCGCGGTTGAAGACGAGATCGAGGGCGGTCGGGAAGTAGACCTTGGTGCCGCCGGTCGCGCCGTAGGTGTCGCCGTTGCCGCTCGGCTCCACGCAGCCGACCAGGCAGTACTCCCGCGCCGCCGCGACGGTGTAGCCGTCGTTGACCAGCGCGGCGACGGCCGTCTCGTCGTTGAGGAAGGCGGGCGAGCTCGTGTCCCGGTGGATCGCCACCACCCGCCGGAGGTACTCCGGCCGGCTCTCCTTCGAGACCCGGAAGGACGCGGTCGTCGCGAGCCTGGTGTTGGTGACCGCCTCGATGAAGAGGTAGGAGAGCGCGTTGGTCGCGTCGTGGCCGTCCGCGTCCACCCCGCCCAGGGTGATGTTCTCGACGTCGGAGCCGAGGTGGTTCAGGCGCACCCCGCCGATGTTCGGCCAGATGACGACGTTGTTGTTCAGCTTGATCACCAGCTCCTCGACGAGGCGCAGCGCGCGCGCGCGCTCGAGCGCGCCGCGCTTCACGTCGGCCCGGTAGTACGGCCACAGCAGCTGATCGACACGCCCCGGGGTGATGACCGTCGCCCTTTCTTCGCCGTCGCCGCGCCCGGCTGCCCTGGACCGCCCGTATTCGCCAGCCGCACGGCCGGCCGGCCCTCGAGCTGGAGCTCGCGCAGCACGAGCCCCACCACGCGGTGGATGTGGCGCCGACGCGAGGATCTCGAGCTGATCACGTCCCTCGACACGCCCAAGAACTACCGCGACTCCTGGCAGGTGTCGGGCGGCATCCGCCTCCACGATCTCCGGCGGGTGCCGCGGCTCGACATCATGCTCGGGGTCCACTACGACCGGACCCCCGCGCCCGGGAACACGGTGAGCTTCGACCAGCCCAGCTTCTCCCACGCCGGGTTCCACTCGGGCGTCCGCTACACGCTGGCCGCGCGCTACCGCCTGGGGCTGACCCTCCTCCACTACCGCTACCTGGTGCCGCCCGTCGAGGACAGCCTGACGTCGCCGCCCTCCAACTTCAAGGGCGCGGGCGGCAACACGATCATCACGGCGTCCTTCGAGGTCGTGCTGGGGAGGGGGCTGCGCCGGGGGCCGGGCGGCGCACCGGCTGTCAGCGGCGCGCGGTGACGCCGCGGGTCCCGGCCGTTCAGCTCGAGCGCGCCCGGAGCTCCCGCTCGTTCACCCAGTCCTCGGCCCTGAGGTAGGCGCGCAGGGCGCCCGCCACCGCGATGCGCAGGGGCTCGGGCGGCCACGGGATCACGCGACGGTTCACGAAGGGGCACGATGACGTCAGGTCGCTCGGGCGCTCGAGCACCAGATCGCGCAGCACCTGGGCGTTCAGGTGGCTCATCGAGACCCCGTGGCCGATGCACCCCAGGCTGTAGACGGCGCGGTGGTCGCCGAGGTAGCCGAGCGCGGGCGTCAGGTCCATGGTGACCGAGAACGGACCGCCCCACCGATGGGTGATCGCCACGCCCTCGAGCGACGGGAAGAGGAATCGCAGGTGCTCCTCGAGGTGGCGCCAGGCGTCCTCGTCGCGGTCGTGCGCGAGGGTGCTGCGGAACGCCAGCCCCACCGGCCCGCCGCCCATGACCAGCCGGTGGTCGGGGGTCAGGCGGTAGTAGTGGATGAGGTTGCGCGCGTCCTCCACCCCCTCGTACCCCGTCCAGCCGATGGGCTCGAGCTGCGCCGGCGTGAGCGGCTCCGTGGCGATCATGTACGTGAAGGCCGGCATCTGGCGCCGCCGGAGCGGCGGGAACAGGTGGGAGTAGGCGTTGGTCGCGAACACCACCTTCTCGGCCGCGACCGTGCCGGCCGGGGTGGTGAGCCTGAACCGCGGCCGGGTGCTGATCTCGACGACCGGCGTGTGCTCGTACACCTGCACGCCGGCGGCCAGGCACAGCCGCTTCTCCTGGCGCACGAGCTTGGCCGGGTTCACCAGCACCAGCCGCTCCTCGAGCATGGCGCCGAGGTACCGCGGGGAGTTGACCCGCGCCCGCGCGGCGTCGGCGTCGAGCCAGTCGATCCCCGTGAAGCCGAGGTCCTGCATCAGCTTGACGTCGTGCTGGATGCGCTTGACGTAGCTCCGCGTGGTGGCAGCGCGGAGGAAGCCGGGCCGCAGGTAGTCGCAGTCAAGCCGCTCGCGCTGGATCAGCTCCCCCATGGTGTCGACGGCCCGCTCCATGTAGCGGTGCGCTGCTCGTACGAAGCGTTTGCCTTTCAGCATGGCCGTGACGCCGAAGCCGAGGCCGACCACCGTCATGCCGAAGGAGCCGTTGCGACCACTGGCGCCGTAGCCGACGACCTGGTGCTCCAGCACCGCGACCCGCAGCGCCGGGTCGGCCCGCCGTACTTCGTAGGCGGTCATGAGCCCGGCGAAGCCGCCGCCGATAACCGCGACGTCGACGTCGAGGTCGCCGGCCAGGCTCGGCTCGGGCGCGTAGGGTCCGTAGGTCGCGAGCCACAGCGACGGCGGCGAATCAGGCAGGTTCATGCGACTTCCCCCGGCGGACCTGGACATGATCGCAGCGCGGCGTGCGCGGTTCAAGGGCCAACGCGGCTCGCGGCCTACGGGCGCGCGGTCGCGACGGTGAGCTCGTCGAGCCAGAAGGTCTGCGCCACTGGCGAGCCATCCCCGATGTAGGGCGCGATCGCGTGCTGCGCGAACTTGAGCGTCGGCCGCGCCCCGGTCCGCATGAGCACGTGGTCGTATGAGATCAGGGTCTGGCCGTCCTGCACCCAGCGAATCTTCCCGTCCGGGACGCCGACGCCGCCTTGGATACTGTTCATCTGAAAGTAGGCTTCGACGAAGTGCCAGTCGTTCTTGTAGCGCGCCCCGGTGGCCTCCGTGAGGGCCCCGGCGCTGCTCCAGTAGCGCGCGCTGTACCACAGGCCACCGCCGGTGTCGAAGCAGTCGCGACCATCGACATCGCCGAGCAGGCCGTTGCAGGCACACACCGATCGGCTCTCCGTGAACGGGTAGGTGCCGAAGTTCCCGTTGCAACCAACGAAGGAGTCGTCGTTGCGCAGGATGCAGTTGACGTCGACGTTGAGGGTGTCCTGCAAGGCCAGCAACGCCTTGCCCGTCCCCGCGGCGCCGTCCCACACGACCTCGGTGTAGGTGGTGAGGTGGGTGTTGGCGAAGCCCACGTACTGGTCGTCCGCGTCGCTGACGAAGTGGAGCATGTGCGGATGGTAGGGCTGGCCCGAGCCCACCCAGTTCGAGCTGAACTTCACGTAGAAGCTCAAGTAGACGCTGTCGCTCGGGGTGACCGGGTGGCGCGCCGGGGTTCCCGCGGTGCAGCCGGTCGCGCCCACGGCGAAGTCGCACCGATACGAGCTCGCGCTCCCCGGGGCGTGCTCGGCGGTGTCGATCGTGCCCGACGAGCCGTCGTACCACCCGCGCGACGCGAAGTCGTTGTCGTCGAAGTGCTCCTCGAACAGGATGGTGCCGCCGCCGGGGATGTCGTCGGTCCCGCTGCCCCCGTCCGCGCCCGCGTCGGCGCCGGGAGCACCGTCGTCTGCTGGGGTGACGCCGTCGGGCAGGGCCGTGCCGTCGCGGGCGCCGCCGTCGGGCACGGCGCCATCTCCCGGGATGCCGTCCGGCGCCCCGCCGTCGGGCGGCGTGGCCCGCTGCACGGTTCCCTTGCACCCGAGGGCCACCATCAGACCGAGCAGCACCGCGACGGCAGGGCTCCGCATGCGCCCTCCTGCCCCGCCCCGGCTGGAGCGGGCGGCGTTCACCAGTACGATCATGATACCACCCTCGTGTCGACCGCGACGCCGTCGTATCATGGGCGGGTGAGCGGCCGGGTGGAGGGCGACTGCTGGGAGCGCTTTCGCGCCGCGCTCAGCGACGAGCCGCTGCTTCCTCGGCTAGGCGCCCGTGACCAGTCCCCGCCTCGTGCTGCCGTTCCGCCTCCTGCTGGCGCGCCTCCTCCTGCTGCCGCTCCTCGCGGGCTGCTCGTCCGGCGCCGCGACGCCCACCGTCCTCATGCGCTTCGACCGCGCGGACGGCTTCTTCACCGCTCCCTTCCCGAGCGAGGACCTCCGACGAGCCGACGGCACCATCGCCATTGAGGGGTTCCCCAACCCCGACCAGGCCGACCTCGTGGCCCAGGCCACGGCGCTGGTCGCGCAGGATGCGCGCGGCTTCGCGGTCTCGGGCGGGGTCTTCTTCGCCCTGACCGGTCCCATCGATCCTGCGCGCCTGCCCGACCTCGCCGGGAGCACGGCCGCGGACGCGAGCGTCTTCCTCCTGAGCGTCGACCCGGCCGCGCCCGACTACCTGCGGCGCTACCCGGTCCACGTCTCGTTCGCCGCCGACGGCGGCCCCTACGGCGCGCCGAACCTCCTCGCCCTGGTGCCGCTACAGGGCGTTCCCTTGCGCCCGCTGACGACCTACGCGGCCGTGGTGCGGCGTTCCCTGGGCGTCCGCGTCGCGCCCGAGCTGGCCGCGCTCGCCGCCGGGCAGACCCCACCGAGCCTGCAGGCGGCGGCCGCCGAGTACCGAGCCGCGGTGGCGATCCTCGCCGCCAGCGGCGTGGCGCTGGCCGACTTCGCGGGCCTCGCGGTCTTCCGGACGGGCGATCCCACCGCGGAGCTGGCCGAGTTCCGCGCCCACCTCCTCCTGCAGCCGCGGCCGACGCCGAGCGCTCCGTTCCAGCAGACCGAGGTCTTCGACGAGTACTGCGTCTACGAGACGAGCCTCCGCATGCCCGACTACCAGGCGGGCGCGCCCCCCTTCAGCCAGACGGGCGGCGACTGGGCACGGGACGCGGCGGGCCAGCCCGCGGTGCAGCGGACCGAGGAGGCGCGGCTGGTGGTCACCGTGCCGCGGGCCGCCACGCCCGCGGCCGGCTACCCCATGGCCGTCTTCATCCGCACCGGCGGCGGCGGCGACCGGCCGCTGGTGGACCGCGGGG
>JACRCY010000607.1 GCA_016218785.1 Deltaproteobacteria bacterium | reverse complement strand
GTCAACGCCCACGGCACCGGTACCGTCCACAACGACCGGGTCGAGGGACGGGCCCTGGCCGACTGCTTCTCCCCCGAGCCGGAGCCCGCTGCTGGAGTCGGCCCTCGCCCCCGAGGGCCCGCTGCTCGACGGGCTGACGGCCGCAGGAGACGGCGCGGCGGCGTTGGTGCGTGCGGAGGCGCTGCGGCCGGGGGACGTGGAGGCGCTGCTCCCGCTCCTCGGGCCCTGCGCACCGCTCGTGCGGCGCGGCGTGCTCGCGGCGACGCACGAGGGCGGGTGGCTGCGCGCGGCGCACCTGCGGGCGGCGAGCCCGGGGGAGTCGCCGGAGGCGCTGGTGCGGGCGCTCTTGTGGCTGGGCGTGGCGAAGCGGCTGGCGCACCTCGAGGTGGACGCGACGGCGGCGGGGCTGGGGCCGGTGGTGGAGGCTTTCCTGGCGTCGGCGCCGGCGCCGGCGAAGCTGACGGTGCACCTGGAGACGCGGGCCAACCTGCCGGCGCCGCACACGCGGGTGACGGTGGTGCCGGCGCAAGCGCTCTCCGCGCGGCGCGCGAGCGGCGAGCCCGTCGCGCTGGCAGAGGGGCCGGACCACGCGCCGCTCAAGGCCGTGGGCGACACGCTCTGGCTGCTCGCCGACGCCGGCGCGGTGACGTTGCTCAACGGGCAGGCGCTGAGGTCGCCCGAGCCGCTCCTGCTGCGCCTCCACCCGGGCGACATCGTGGAGCCCGCGTCGGGCGAGCGCCTGCTGATCTGCGCCGGCCCGACCGCCTGAGCTACCTGGCCCACTGGTCGGCGAGGGCGAGCTCGATGGCGTCGAAGGGCTCGGCGTGGACGACGGCGTCCTTCACGTGGGTGGCGACGGCCCGGTAGGTGGCTCCGTCGAGGCGGTAGACCTCGAGGGTCTCGGAGACCGGGTCGATGAGCCAGACGTGCGTGACGCCCTGCGCGGCGTACAGCGGCATCTTCTCCCCGCGGTCGAGGGCGGCCGTGGACGGCGAGAGCACCTCGCAGGCCCAGTTCGGCGGCACCTCGAGGAAGGGGGCGTCGGGCAGCTCCGGCATCCGCTCGCGGCGCCAGCCGGCGAGATCGGGCACGAGGACGTGGCGGCCGAGGTGCAGCTCCGGCTCGTCGAGGATGATCCACCCGCCCGGGCCGCCCCGGCCGAAGCGGAAAGGACCGGACAGCAGGCCGCCGAGTGACGAGGAGCTGCCGGCGTGCCGCGCCGCCGGCCTCGGGTGAAGGTGCAGGACGCCGTGAATCAGCTCCGCCACGCGGTTCGGCGGGGCGTTCAGCACGTCCTCGTACGTGGCCTGCTTGCGTGCGGGGTCACCCATTGGCCGACAGTCTACTCCACCGTGCCCCCCCGGGGAGGGCTCGAGCGCCCCTCGAGCGCCTCGCGCACGAAGCGGCGCAGGTCCTCCGGCGCCGTCGGCTTGGCGAACACCGCGATGGAGTCGGCGACGGGGCCGAGCTCGCGCTCGGCGGTGTAGAGCGCGCACCGCGCGTCGGGGGCGAGCTGCGCGACGGCCTTGAGGAGCACCAGGCCGGTGGGGCCCGGCGGCATGCGGAAGTCGGTGATGACCACCGCGGGGCGGCCCCCGGCGTGGAGCCACTGCAGGGCGCTCAGCGCCGACGAGGCGGGGTGGACGCGCACCGGCAACCCGGAGAGGCCCCGCACCACCGCGCGCAGCACGTGCTCGTCGTCGTCCACGCACAGCACCACGGGATCGGGCGCGGCAGGCTCGTGCATGCCCGACAGCATCGCACGGACTGTGCTAGTTCGGGAACCCGAACCGCGGTGGTGGCGGGCGCGGCTACACGAGGGCCATGGCACCGGCCGCCCGCCAGCGGAGGCACCGCACCCAGCCGGACCCGTCGGCGCGGCGCGTCGGGGCGCGGGTGCGGCAGCTGCGCCTCGAAGCCGGCTTCACCTTCGACGCCTTCGTCGAGGAGGTCGGGCTGGGGCGCGGGTACGTGTCGGAGCTGGAGCGCGGGCTGGTGGTGCCCTCGCTCACGGCGCTGGAGCGCCTGGCGGCGGCGCTGGACGTCACCGCGGCGGACCTGGTGGCGACGGCCTCGCCGCGGGCGCGGCTGTACGAGGCGACGAGGACGCTCCCGCCCGCGGAGGTGAGCCGCCTGGCGGCGCAGGCCGAGGCGCTCCACCGGGCCGGGGGCGCCGAGCCAGGCCAGCCGGTGCTTCCGCTGCGCACCGTCTCGGCCTCGGCGGCGCGACGGACGAAGGGGGCGGTGCCGCTGTCGGCGCTGCGGCCGGCGGCGGGGCCCTTCAGCGCGGCGCAGTCGGACGCGACGGAGGCCTGGGTGGTCGTCCCCTTGCGGGTGCCGTCGAAGAAGGGGCTCTTCGTGGCGGCGGTGGAGGGGACGTCGATGGTGCCGACGGTGCCGGACGGGGCGTACTGCCTGTTCCAGCGGCCGTGGCCGGCGCCGAAGCCGGGCGAGGTGGGGATCTTCGTGCGGTGGGAGTCGGAGCGCACCGGCCGCTTCACGCTCAAGGAGTACCGGCCGGAGCCCCTCGACGGGCCGGGCGGGCTCGCGGTGGGCGGGGCGCTGCGCGGGCACGCCCGGGCCTTTCCGCCCATTCGCCACCGGGAGGGCGCGGAGGCGGAGGAGCGGCCCTTCGCAAGGCTGGTCCGCGTGCTGCCGGGCGCGTGAGGTGGGCGTGCGCTCGCCCACCTCTGACCGGGGCACCTACCGCCGGGGGCGTCTCGTCCGGCGCCTTCGCGCCGGCCCGAGGGGCGACTGAGCGGCGCCCTCCAGCGTCCTGAGGAGCGTCGAGTCGTCGAGCAGCGCCTCCACCGCGGCGAGTCGGTCGCGGACGACTCCCAGGTCGAGCTCGTCCGAGCCGGAGCGCACCAGCGCCGCCACGTCCTCGAGGTCCTTGGGGCGCCCAGCGAGCACCTTGAGCACGACGAGGTCGTTGGTGTCGACGAACGGGACGCGCACGGCGCCCACGCGTCTCCAGGTCACGCGGTCGAGCATCTCCTGCTCGAGGCCGGGCCCCGCGAGGACGACGTCGAGCCCGAAGCCCGAGCGCGCGTGCCGCAGGGGGATGACGCGGGTCTGGGCGAGGAAGGTGTCGAGGTCGCCCACGTCGGCGGGCACGAAGCCGGCGCGGCGGAGCGCAGCCACCAGCGGCCCGACGGCGGGCGCGTCGACGGTCACGTCGATGTCGGCGGTGGCGCGCGGCACGCCCGCGGCGACGACCGCTTGCGCGCCGAAGACGTACCACCGCACGCGGAGCTTCTTCAGCGCGCGCGACAGGTCAGCGAGCAGCCGCGCGACGTCGGGCGCTGGCACGGGTGAGCTTCTCCTTGAGGGCGCGGTGCGCGGCGAGGTCGGCGGCGCGGGCCTGGGCAGCGGCGGCGGCGGGGCGCGGCGGCAGCAGGGCGAGGAGCCCGGCCTCCAGCTCGAACGCCACGCGCACGCCGGTCCGCCGAATCAACCGGGCGACGCCCACGTCTTTCGCGCGGCGCACCGCGGCCCAATCGCGCGAGAGGAACTCCAGCACCTGCTCACGGGTCGCGGGCATCCCGGCGCCTACCTCGCCCACAGGTCGGCGAGGGCGAGCTCGATGGCGTCGAAGGGCTCGGCGCGGACGACGGCGTTCTTCGAATGGGTGGCGACAGCGCGGTAGGTGGCACCGTCGACGCGGTAGATCTCGAGGGTCTCGGTGAGGGGGTCGATGAGCCAGAGGTGGGTGACGCCGTGGGCAGTGTAGAGGGGCATCTTCTCGCCGCGGTCGAGGGCGGCGGTCGAGGGCGCGAGCACCTCGCACGCCCAGTTGGGGGGCACCTCGAAGAAGGGGGCGTCGGGGAGCTCCGGCATGCGCTCGCGGCGCCAGCCGGCGAGGTCCGGCACGAGGACCTGGCGACCGAGGTGCAGCTCGGGCTCGTCGAGGATGATCCACCCACCGGGTCCTCCGCGGCCAGCATCAAATGGGCCGTCGAGCGTCGCGCCGAGCTTCGAGGCGCTGCGCGTGTGGCGCGAGGCAGGCCGCGGGTGCAGGTGCAGCACGCCGTGAATCAGCTCCGCGACCATGTTCGGCGGAGCATTCAGCACGTCGTCGTAGGTGGCCTGTTTCCTCGCGGCGTCGCCCATGGCGCAATCCTACCTCGCCCTGCGGCAGCGGGGAGAGGTCGGCGGGGAGCGCCGGGTGAGGCGCGTCTGCACTACACTCGTCGGGTGCGCCGAGCCCTGCTGGTCCTGCTGCTGTCCCTCCCCGCCCCGGCGCAGGAGCTCTCCCCGGAGCTGCAGATCACGCTGACGTCGCTGCGGGCCGGCGAGCGGGCGCGCCTCGAGAAGGCCGTGGGCCGGCTCGACGAGCTGCCGCTGTACCGGGCGGACCTGGACTTCGATCCCAAAGCCCGCACCGTGACGGGGAAGGTGTTCATCACCTGGACGGCGAAGGGGGAGGCGCTGGACGAGCTGTACCTGCGGGTGCACCCGAACGCGAGCAATGCGGGGGCGGTGTCCCTGACGGCGGCGGCGGTGAACCGGGTGCCGGCGAAGCTGACGCACCCGGACGCGTCGCTGTACCGGCTGGCGATCGATCCGCCGATTCCGGTGGGTGCGGCGGCGGAGGTGGAGCTGCGGCTGGAGGCGAAGGTGCCCCACGCGCCGGCGGGCAGCGACGCGATGACGATGAGCGCCGAGGGGGCGGGCGACTTCGGGGCCTTCAGCACGGCGCCGGAGATCACCAGCCTGGTGGGCCTGCTTCCCGGGGTGGCGCCGCGGAACGCGAAGGGCGAGCTGATGTCCGGGCCGTCGGGCATCGGGGACCTGGGGACGTTCGATCCATCGTGCTGGCTGGTGTCGCTGACGGTGCCGAGCGGCTACACCGTCGTCGCGCCGGGGAACGCGGTGGGCGAGGTGCCGGAGCGCAACGGCAGGACGCGCTTCTCGTACGCCCTGGCCGGGGCGCGGGAGCTGCCGCTGCTGGTGACGAAGGGCTACAAGGTGGCGACGAAGACGGTGGGCGACGTGACGGTGGAGTCGCACTACTTCGAGGCGGACGCGAAGAGCGGGAAGGCGGTGCTGGAGCACGCGGCGGCGGCACTGAAGCACCTCGACGCGAAGCTGGGGCCGTACCCGTACACGCGGCTGCGGGTGGTGGAGGCGCGGCTGGCGGGCGGGGCGGGGGGCATGGAGTTCCCCGGGCTGGTGACGGTGGGGACGTCGCTGTACCGGGGCGCGGCGGATCCGCTGGAGGCGCTGGGCATGGGGAGCCTGGGGGCGGATCCGCTCCTCGGCGGGCTGCTGGCGGGCCTGAAGCCCCTGATGGAGAACACCCTGGAGTTCACCGTCGCCCACGAGGTGGCGCACCAGTACTTCGCGATGCTGGTGGGGAGCGATCCGGTGGACGAGCCGGTGGTGGACGAGGCGCTGACGCAGCACGCGGCGCTGCTGGTGCTGGAGTGGCAGCGGGGCCGGAAGGCCGCGGACGGGATGCGCGACGGGCAGCTGAAGCTGGCGTACCAGGCGAACCGGTTGATGGGCGGCGAGGACGCGGTGGCGAACCAGCCGACGAACGAGTTCGGGTCGACGCGGGCGTACGCGGCGGCGGTGTACGGGAAGGCGCCGCTGCTGTTCGACGAGGTGCGGAAGGAGGTGGGCGCGGAGGCGTGGCTGAAGGCGCTGCGCACGTACGTCGAGGAGTACCGGTACAAGTGGGCGCGCCCGAGGACGATCTTCGAGGTGGTGGCGCAGCAGAGCCCGCGGTCGGCGAAGAAGGTCGAGGCGCTCCGCCGCCACTGGTGGGACGAGAAGCACGGGGACAAGGACATCGGGACCGGGAACCTGGAGCAGCTGCTGGGCGGGGCGCTCGGGCCGGCGGGGAGCGGGCCGGTGGAGATCGATCCCGCGCTGAAGAAGCAGTTGGAGGAGCTGATCAAGATGCTGGAGGGAAAGGAGTAGCGGCGTCACCGCTCGGGCGCTGCGGCCGCCCTGATCGCCCGGATCGGCAGCCACATCGTCGTCGTCCGGCCATCACCGCGCGCCGCGTTCGGCTGACTGGCGCAGCGCCCGCTCGGCCGCTTCGCGCTCCCGAGCGAGTTCGGCCCGCAGCTCCTCCTCGGTGGGAAGGTACAGTTGGTAGCTCGCGGCGAGCACGTGCTGGTTGTCCTTGGGGAGGGTGATTTTCACCATCGCATCGTTCTTCGCGGAGCAGAGGACGATGCCGATGGTGTTGGCCTCGTGCTCGGCGCGCCGGAACCGGTCGAAGTAGTTCACGTACATCTGCATCTGGCCGAGGTCCTGATGGGTCAGCTTGCCCAGCTTGAGGTCGACCAGCACGAAGCAGCGAAGCAGGCGGTTGTAGAAGACGAGGTCCACATAGAAGTGGTCGCCATCGAGCGTCATCCTCTTCTGGCGGGCCACGAAGCAGAAGCCCTTGCCGAGCTCGAGCAGGAAGGCCTCCAGCTTGTCGATGATGGCCTGCTCGAGGTCTCGCTCCTGCCATTCGGCCCGCTCATCGAGGTCGAGGAACTCGAGCACGAAGGGCTCCTTGAGGACATCGGGCGGTCGGTCGAGTTGGTGACCGCGCTGCGCGAGCGACTTCTCCTTGTCGCGGCTCTTGGCGAGGCGCTCGAAGAGCATCGACGCGGTTTGCCGCTCGAGCTCGCGGCTCGACCAGCCCTCACGAACGGCTTCGATTTCGTAGAACGCGCGCGCCGTCGGGTTGTCCACCCTGAGGAGTACGAGGTAGTGGGTCCAGCCGAGGTGCGATGGGAAGGCCGGCGTCGATTTGGACAGCACCGCTGTCCGTTTCGGCGACCCTCCGAGCTCAGGTGGCAGGGCCGAGCCTTCGGGGAAGGTGAGGTAGAACTGCCGGATGCGCCGCAGCGTGCGAGCACCGAAACCCTGGCCGACCTTGCTCGTCAGCCGAACGGCGAGTCGGTCGATGACCTCGTCGCCGTAACCCGCCCGCGCCGCGCCACGCTGCTCGACTTCGACGATTTCGCGTCCGATGAGCCAGTACGCCTGGACCATCGCGGTGTTCACCGATCGCGCGACGTGCCCGCGCGCCGCCTCGATGATGTTGACGACGCGAGCGAAGAGCGCCTCCTCGCCGCGGACAGTCGCCGTCGCCGAGGCGACGTCCTTCTTCTTCCGAGACTGCTTCCTCACCGTGCCTCCGTGCCGCGCGTTTGGCGTTTGAACGCGTGACGCTCATACGACGCCGCGACCTCGTCGTCTTTGCCGCTCGTGTGCCGGCTCATCGTTCAGCGCGAACGTCGCCTGAGGCGGGTTGCGATTGGGCAATGGGGCGCTATCGAGCGTCCTTCTACCTTGAACGCTCGGGCCGAAGGAGTTCCTCGGGGGGACGGTTGCGGTGGCCGACGCTGGCGCGAGCTCCGGGCTGAGCGGCGAAGGTGGAGGCGCGGCTGGCGGGCTTGAAGCCGCTGATGGAGAACACCCTGGAGTTCACCGTCGCCCGCGAGGTGGACGAGGCGGTGACGCAGCACGCGGCGCTGCGGGTGCTGGAGGGGAAGGAGTAGCGGCGTCACCGCTCGGGCGCTGCGGCCGCCCTGATCGCCCGGATCGGCAGCCCCATCATCGTCGGCCTGGGGCGCTCGTCGGATTGGCCTTCCAGCGGCTCGGAGACGGTGAAGCCGTACGTCGCGTAGAAGGAGACGGCGCCGGGCTTCGCATCCACGACGACGCCGGCGCACCCCACCTCGTCCGCGAGCTTCAGGGCGAGCGTGTTGACGAAGCGGAGCAACTGCGCGCCGAGGCCCAGCGACAGTCGCGCGAGCCCCAGGACCGGCAAGGGGTAGCGGGGAAGCTGCTTGCGCATTCGCTCCGGGAGCCCCTCGATGTCGAGGTGACGCGGCGCCACCGTGGCGAACGCGAGGATGCGAGCGCCCTGCAAAGCGATCCAGGTCACGCCGAGGTGGTGCCGGAACTGGTTCTGCCCGGCGTACTGACGGAAGAAGCGGTCGAGCGCCTCGTCGCCGCAGCGGAACGCCGTTCGATCGTCGCCCGGACGGAGCGGCCTAATCTCCATGGCGCATCAGGTCTCGGAGCGCGGCGGTCGGCTCAGCGGCCTCCGCCTGCTTCAGGAGCGCCTCCCCGGTCCTGCGCGAAACGACGATGCGCGGGTGGATGATGAGCTCCGCCGGGAGCTCCTCGAGCGCCTGGAGGTGGTGCAGGAGGGCCTGCTCGACCAGGTGGCCCTTCTTCACGCCGGTCTGGCGAACGTACTTCTCCAGGCGCTCGCGGGTGGCGTCGGTGATGGGCGCGGAGATCTGCGTGTCGGCAGCCATTTCGTTTCTCAAAGGGGAATCTACGTTTTTGCAGGAGAAGCGTCACCCCGGCCCGAGGAGGTGCTCCCGCACCGCCTCCTCCATGCGCCGCAGCTCCTCTCCATCAGGCGGTCGACGTCGGCTGGGCGTGGGGCGACGGAATGGATGCGAGGCAGGCGCCCCGCCCGGGAGCCCTCCGCGACGTGCGCCTGGTCGGCGCGGTAGCCGGTGGCCGCGCAGCGGGGGTCGACGAGCTCCTGTCGCCAGCGGAGCAGCTCGTCGCGAGACACGGTCTCGGCCCTGGACACCTCAGCCTGCTCCTGGAGATTTCCCCTCAATGCTTGCCCGCCGTCATTTTGGAGGCAAAAATGACGGCGATGGTCTCTCGACGCCTGGCGCTGCCGGCCCGCTCCTTCTTCCTGCTGGGGCCGCGCGGCACGGGGAAGACGACGTGGTTGAGGGCGGTGTTGCCTGAGGCGAGGTGGTTCAACCTGCTGAGCCAGCGAGAGTTGACGCGGCTTTTGACGGCGCCGGGGCTGTTCCGCCAGGAAGTGGACGCGCTGCCTGATGGCACTTGGGTCGTCGTGGACGAGGTGCAGCGGTTGCCGGCGTTGCTGGACGAGGTGCACGACGTGTTGTCGGGGGACGCGACGCGCGTGCGGTTCGCGCTGACGGCGTCGAGCGCGCGGAAGCTGCGGGCGGCCCAGGCGAACCTGCTGGCGGGGCGGGCGCTGTCGCGGCGGATGTTTCCGCTGGTGTTGTCGGAGTTGGGAGGGCCGGTGGATGTGGACGACGTGTTGCGCTTCGGGGGGCTGCCAGGGGTGCGGGCCGAGGCGGACGCGGGTCTGCGGGGCGAGCTGTTGGAGGCGTACCGGGACACCTACCTCGTCGAGGAGATTCGCAATGAAGGCCTGGTGCGCAGCCTGGACGCCTTCGCGCGGTTCCTCGACGTGGCGGCGCTGATGAACGCGCAGGTGCTGAACGTGGCGACGACGGCGCGGGATGCGGGCGTATCGCGCACGACGGTGTTGGGGTACTTCCAGTTGCTGGTAGACACGATGGTGGGCGTCTTGTTGCAGGCGTGGCGGGCGCGCGCGAGGGTGAAGGAGACGGCGCACCCCAAGTTCTATCTGTTCGACACTGGGGTGGCGCGGACGTTGGCGGGGCGGGGGCGCGAGGCCCTGCACGAAAGCGAGCGCGGCGCGCTTCTGGAGACGTGGGTGCTGCACGAGCTGCGGGCGTGGCAGCACGACGCAGGGGTGGGGGGCGACGTGTCGTACTGGCGGGTGCAGTCGGGGCTCGAGGTGGACTTCGTGTGGCAGCGGGGGACGACGCGGGTGGGCATCGAGGTGAAGGCGTCTCACCGTTGGAGGGCGGAGGACAGCGCGGGGCTGCTGGCGCTCGATGCGGCGGTGGGCCTGACGAGGCGGCTGGGGGTGTACCTCGGGGAGCGACGGTTGAAGGTGGGGAGCGTCGAGGTATTTCCGGTGGCGGAGCTGCCCGGCGTGCTGGCTGGACTGTGATGCCGGCCCGCGGGGTGAAGCGTCACCCCGGCCCGAGGAGGTGCTCCTGGACCGCCTCCTCCATGCGCCGCAGCTCCTCGTCGGACAGCTCCGCAAACTGCCCGCGCTTCCCCTTCGCCAGCCGCCCGTCGTTGTCCTCGACGATCGCGATGAACGTGCGGAGCTTCTTGTCGGGCATGTCCACGATGTCGCGGAGGGCGGCGCGGGTGCGGTCGTAGCGGCGCAGCCAGGCGATCTCCTCGACGAGCTCGCTCTCCAGGGCGCGGCGCATCCACCGGCCGACGGCCTCGACCATCGGTGTCGCGTCGAACGACCGGTAGAGGTCGACGGTGTCCCCCTCGACGGTGAGCACCTCGGCGTCGTCGAGCTTGTAGCGGCCCGCGAGCGCGGCCATGACGGGCCTGTAGAAGGACTCGAGCACGGCGTCGTACTGGGCGCGGTCGTGGACGATGACCGCGGAGACCGGGAGGACGACGCGGTCTGGCGTGATTCGGCGCCGTCGCAGGACGTTGTGGATGAGGAGCCGGTGCAGCCGCCCGTTCCCGTCGCCGAACGGGTGGACGAAGACGAACGCGAACGGCCACGCGGCGGCGTGGACGATGGGCGGCGCGCCGGCGAGCACGGCGTCGAGCTCGAAGAACTGCTCCATCAGGCGATCGACGTCGGCTGGGCGTGGGGCGACGTAGTGGAGGCGAGGCAGGCGCCCCGCCCGGGAGCCCTCCGCGACGTACACCTGGTCGGTGCGGTAGCCGGTGGCCGCGTAGCGGGGGTCGACGAGCTCCTGTTGCCAGCGGAGCAGCTCGTCGCGAGACACGGTCTCGGCCCTGGACACCTCCTCGAGCTGCGCCACGAAGCGCTCGTGGCGGTTGGCGGAGAGGGTCTCTCCTTCGATCTCGAAGCTGGAGCGCGTCTCCTTGAGGGAGAGGGAGCTGACCGCTCGGTGCAGCAGCTTCAGATCGGCGTCGGGGACCAGCCGGGCGATGGCGGCGGGGAAGTCGTAGGCGACGAGCGCGTCGAGCTCCGGGGTGCGGCGGACGACGGGGCAGAGCAGCGGCGGGCCGAGCAGGTTGTTCTCGACGTGGTGGCGGCGGCTGCGCGCGGGCGCGGAGGTGACGACGTAGCGGTCCGGGTCGAGGAGCGGGACGTAGTTGCGCGGGGTGCCGTCCGCGCAGTCGAGGCGGGTGCCGGTCAGCCACTCGCAAAGAAACCAGAGCCGCCGCGCGTTCTCGCCGGTGGGCTTCTCGCGGAGGAACGCGAGGACCTCGTCCGCAGCCGCGGGCAGCCGGCACCAGGCTGACAGCACGCGGAGGTCCAGGGGTTCCCACTTGAGGGAGAACTCGAGGTGGTGGCGGTCGGCCTCTTGGGGCTCGTAGGCAGGGGGGAAGTACTGGGAGATCGCCTGGCCGATGCGGTCCGTGCGCGCCGCGCCCCGGTGGACGTAGGACCCTGTCAGTGGGGGGGGGACCGGGAGTCCGTGCCTGGTGTGGAGGTGCAGCAGCCCGATTTCGCCCATTCGCCCGTTCTAGATGGGCCTGTTGGGTGAAAAAACGTTCCAGGCCGAGAATAAACGTTTGGAACTGGGCCTGTTATTGGAAATTTGGTCCAAGCACGCCCCTCCAGATTGCGTCGTAGCGCTCGAGGCCTGACTCCAGAGAGAAGTGCGGCCGTGCGTCTACGCGGGCTCGCCGAAGATGCCGGCGACGTCGAGCTCGATCTCGTCGAAGGGCTCCGCGCGGGCGCGCTCGCCGGCCTCTGCGGTCATGATGGTGAGGAAGCCTTCGGTGGCCCAGCGAAGGACGGTGAGTGTTCGCCGCTCGGGATCGGCGATCCAATAGTGGGGCACCTGGTCGCGGTGAAGCGTTCGCAGCTTGCGGACGGTGTCGGTCGACGCATTCGACGCGGAGAGGATCTCGCACACCCAATCGGGCCTGGCTCGGATTGGCCGGCCCGCGGGGCGCTCGGGGACGCGGGAACGCCGCCACCCGACGACGTCATGGCGGTAGACCTGCCGGGGCTCGTACTCGACGTCGACCTCGGTGGCGATCCACCAGCCGGCCGCTCCGCCGCCGGAGGGAGGGCCACCGAACCGGCCGAGGTGGACGCAAATGAGGAACTGCGTCTGGCCGTGCTCGAAGCTCGGAGCGGCCTTCTCGACGAGCTCGCCGTCGACGACCTCGGCCGCGACGTCTTCGGCCAGCGCGAGGAGATCGGCCGTAGTGGCTGGAGCGCGAAGGACGCGCCGGGCCTGCGACATGAGACGACGATAGCCCTTGCGCGCCTCGCGCGGCTACCGGGGGTGGGAAACGCGGTGACCCGCGGGCTGCCGGGTCAAGACCCACTCACGCCCAGCACGGCCTTCCAGATGCGGTCGTAGCGCTCGACTCCGGCCTCCAGGGAGAAGTGGGGCGCGGTGACGTCGCGGGCGCGCTTCAGTGTGGCCTCGTCGCGGGGCGTGGTGGCGATGGCGGCGGCAGCCTCGTCGAGGCCTGCGGGGTCGACGGAGCGGAGCACCAGCCCGGAGGAGCCGGCGCGGCGGACCCAGTCGGAGATCTCGGGGTTCCAGCCGAACTGGGCGGGGCGGACGCCGGCGGCGAAGAACTCGGCGAGCTTGGTGGGGACGGAGGCGCGCTTGGCGGGGCTGGTGGGGTTGAGCAGGAGCAGGCCCCAGTCGATGAGGGAGAGATTGCAAGAGGCCCGGTCCCCGGGGAGACCGCTACCCAAGCAGCGCCTCAACCTCCCGGGCGATCTCCAGGGCGCAGGTCAGCCCGGGGGACTCGAGGCCGACGAGGTTGACGAGGCCGGGCAGGCCGCGGGCCGACTCCTCGGCGATGACGAAGTCACGGAACGGCTCCCCGGAGCCGGACAGCTTCGGGCGAATGCCGGCCTGGTCGGGTTCGACGAGCTCCGGGGTGACGAAGGGGAGGAACCGCGCCGCGGCGCGCGCGAAGTCGGGGCCGAGCGATTCGGGCACGGCATAGTCGATGCGACGGTCCGGGAGGTACGTGACGTCGGGCCCGAGGCGCACGTCTCCGTCGAGGCCGACGGTGACGTGGACGCCGAGGCCGGCGAGGTGGGCGGCGGGCACCGGGTAGACGAGGTGGCGCACCCTGCCCTTCGCCTTGAGGCGGAAGTAGCGCCCCTTGGCGTAGTGGAGCCGGTAGCCGGCGGTGTCCAGATCGATGCCGGCGAGGGCGGCGATGGTGTCGGAGTCGAGGCCCGCGGCGTTGACGACGTGGCGGGCGCGGAGCGTGACCGGCTGGCCATCTGGACCGTCGAGGCGGAGCGCCCAGGCGTCGCCGGAGCGCTCCAGCGCGGTGAGGCGGTGGCGCCAGGCGAAGGTGGCACCCCGGGAGGACGCCTCGGCGACCAGCGACTCGGCCAGCGCGTGGACGTCCAGGACGCCGGTGTCGGGCGACCAGAGGGCGGCGGTGGCGCGGACGTCGGGTTCCTTCGCGCGGACGAAGGCCGTGTCGGCGAGGCTGAGGTTGGGCACGCCGTTGGCCTGGCCCTGGGCGAGGAGGCGGTGGAGCTCCGGCTCCTCGTCGGGCGTGGTGGCGACGACGAGCTTGCCGAGGCGCGCGTGGGGCACGCCGTGGGCCTCGCACCAGCCGTACAGCGCCCGGTTGCCTGAGACGCACAGCCGCGCCTTCCAGGTGCCGGTCGGGTAGTAGAGCCCGGCGTGGACAACCTGGGAGCTCCGGGAGGAGGTCTCCTGGATGGGCCGGTCGTGGCGCTCGAGGACGACGATGGAGCGGCCAGCGCGGGACAGGCGCTCGGCGCAGGCGAGGCCGATGATGCCGGCGCCGATGACTGCGGAGTCCACTTCCATAGGTTGCGATCGCAGCTCCATCGTCAGTGTGCCATGCAGGACAACCCGGAAGAACCTGCGCGGCGTTGGCCGGCGTTCACGGCGGCCCTGCGCGGGTCAAAGGCCACTGGCGATGGGCTGGCTGCGCGCGTCAAGTCGGGAGGCGCAGCGTCATGACCACGAGTGGGCCAGCCTCCGACGGCTCCTGGACGAATCCGCTCCGCGCGTAGAGCCCGACTGCGCGCGCGTCAGTCCGTGCGACTTCCAGGCAGACCTCGCGCATTCCCGCCGCTGCGACGTACGCCAGGCACCGCTTCATCAACTCCGAGCCGATGCCATGGCCCATCCAGGTCGGCAGCACGCTGACGCTCGTGATGAACGCACGTCGCGCGACATGGTCGTTGCAGTATGCGGCCACCAACCCGACGACGGTGCCTCCCGACCATGCCTCAAACCTCTTCGCACGGTCGACGAGCTTCTGAGCATACGCCTCGATGTTCACCCGCGTGCTCAGGCGAGGGCTGAACGACGAATCACACGCCGCAAGGTGCTCCGCGACGTCTTCGGGCGTCGAGACATCCGTCTGGTATTCGACTGACACCGTCAACGCTCCAACAGGGCCAGGCCGAACCCGTGCCGACCGAACTCGTTGCCATTGTAGAGCAGGTACACCTGTCCACCGCACTCGAAGGTGTTTGGGTAGCAGATCATGTCCGAGTCCCACGAGCCGGGGGTACCCTCGAGCCCGGGGCTCTCGTCGTCGCGCGTCCACGTCACGAGGTCGTCCGACCACGCATGCCCAAGGCGGTACCCCCGGTCCCTGTTCTTCCTGAAGTCGACCGACTGCCGGTAGCAGAAGAACATGTGGTGCCTGCCGCCGACCTCGACGACCGTCGGGAGCGCCTGGCTCTCGTCGGGACCGATCCGGTCGGCGACGATCCGCCGTCCCTCCTCCTTGGTCCAGTTCACACCGTCTGCCGAGGTGGCGTGGCCGATCTTGTACGTCCGCTCGGCGGGCGACTCCGGCGTCGGCCGCTTCCATGCCGTGCCGAAGATGTACCACATGTGAAAGACCCCACCGATGATCCTCACGAAGCCGTCGCCAACCAGGTACGGCTCGCGCATGGACGCTGCGAGGACGGGCCCATCGCCGATCCGCTCGAAGGTCACGCCCTGGTCGCGGCTGTGAGCGAGCCCAATCGCCGTCTCGACCGACACAGCCACTCTCCGGCTCCAGCCGCAGGTGTAGCCGAGGACGGCGTCACCGTGGCGAACGACGTTGAGCGGGAAGATGCCGTGCTCGTCGAAGCAACCGAGCGCGCCGAGCGGAAGAACGGGCCGGTCCGCGACACGAATCACGCTCTTGAAGTCCCTCGCCATGTCCACAAAACACACATGACTGAGGTACTTGCCGTTCTTCGCGTCGACCGACCGCGTGCAGAAGTAGACGCGAACGAACTCGTCGAAGACCAGCGCCTGTGGCGACTGCGCAAACTCGACGCAGTCGTTCGGGAGCGCATGCTCCCTCGGGTCGAAGATCTTCCCCAGCTTCCGGAATCTCAACGCACTCACTCCAGGCTTCCTTCGAGAACAGCCAGCCCGAAGCCCTCCCGGCCGACCTGGTTGCCGAGGTAGGCCATGTACGTCCGGCCATCGACCTCGAAGACGTGGGGGTAGCTGATCATCTCTGAGTCCCACCCGGTCTCCGAGACGTCGATGCCAGCCTTCGTGTCGTCCCGGACCCAATCGGTGAGGTTGGCGCTCGAGGCATAGCCGATCCGGTAGCCACGCTCCCTGCCCCGGAAGTGGCTGCCGTACCGGTAGCAGAACCACATGTGGTACCGGCCCCCGGCGAAGAACACGTCGGGGCTCGCCTGAGCCTCGTCGGGCTCGACGCGGCTCGGGAGAAGGTCCGTGTTCACCTTCGTCCAGTGCGCGCCGTCGGCGGAGGTCGCCATCCGGATCTTGTAGATCGGCTCCGGCCGCCCCTCGACGAGCTTCCACTTGCGTCCCGCGATGTACCAGAGGACCCAGGTGTCATTGAACCGGCGGATCTTCGGGCCGCTCATCACGAAGGGCTCGTCGGGGGAGTACGAGATGATCGGTCCATTGCCCATCTTCGCGAAGGTGGCGCCGTCGTCGCGGCTCACCGCCATTCCGATCGCCGTGTTGAAGGGCACCGACTCGCACCTCGTCCAGCCGGCGTAGTACGCGCGCACCTCGCGCTGGTACCGGACGACCGATACTGGATACGTGCCGAACTCGTCGAACTCTCCCACCCCTCCGAGCGCGAGGATGGGCCGGTCGCTGACGCGGAGCACTCGGAAGAGGTCGGACCGGTCCAGGTCGACGAAGGCCGAGTAGCTGACGAACTGCCCGTTGGCGTCGGGCGGCGGGCGGCACGAGAAATAGACCCGTACGAAGTCGTCGAAGAGCAGGGTCGCCGGAGCCTGCGCGAATTCCTTCAGCCAGGGCCGATCGGTGGTCCCTTGCGGGCTGAAGACCTTGCCGAGCTTCTTCCAGGAGAACATGGTTTCGGCTGCCCGGTGCTAGCTGCCCTGGCAAACGAGGAAGACGCTCGAACAGAGCTCAGGGTAGCGGTGCCCGAGCTTGTAGCAACCCTCGAGGTACTCCGGAGAGATGATGTCTGTCTTCAAGAGCCTGTCCCATTGGAAGTTCGCCAACGCCTTGAAGAAGATCCCCGAGCGGTGAACGACTTTGAGCCCGGCCGCCACCGCGTCGCGCTCCAGCGTGTCCAGGGAGTAGGTGCAGCGGTGGCCGTGCTTCGCCTCCGCGTCGGTCACCGCGGCGTTGTGGGAGATGAGCCCCATGAGCACCGCGATCTGCCTCGACCCGGCGTTCGCGTTCGGACACACGACGAAGAGGTGCCCCTTCTTCGCCAGCCACTCCTCCCTGGTCCTCTTCAGGACCAGGACGGGGTCATCAAGGTGCTCCAGCACGTGCGTGAGCACGACGTTGTCGTAGCGCCCTGGAAGCGAGGCCGTCTCGAAGCGCGCGTTGACGTACTTGACCCTGTCACCGAGCGCGGCGCGGGCCTCGGCGACCGCTTCGTCGGACGCCTCGAGGCAGGTGATGTCGTCGAAGTACGGCAGCAAGCGCCGGGTGAAGGCGCCCTTGAACGACCCCATCTCCAGAACGTTGCCCTTGCGGAAGAAGGGCTCGAACGACCTGATCATGAACGGGTGCATCACGTCGAAGTCGAACGCCCAGGCGTACTTGCGGTCCTGCAGATCCTCGCTCTCGGCGTTGTAGTCTCGCTCGCCCGCCATTGTTCCTCCTTGCTCAGACCAGCTCGTAGTTCGACGCAATGCAGCTCTGCACTGCCTCGATCGGATTGAACATCAGGACATCGAGAATCGAGAGCCACGGGACGAAGGGCGCGCCGAGCTGGGCGTATTCGAACGGCCGGGACTTCAGGAACCGCAGCTCGATCCCCTGCTCTCGAAACACGTCCTTCGAGTAGAGCTCGACGCCGCCGATCGCGTTCACGTAGGTCTCGGCGCCGGCGGCCTTGCAGTATGCCAGGACCATGTCCTGGTTCTTGAGACCCGGGTCAATGGGCACCGTCGACGAGACCGTGATCTTCGTCTTGAGCCCGAGGTGCGCGCAGACCTCCATGATGGAGTTGTGCAGGAACCGGAAGAGGTTGTTGTCCGGGTGGTTGACCACCCTCTCGATCAACGGGAAGGTCGACTCGAAGAACGGCGCACGCAGGTAGGCGCCCCGGAACTGGCTCAGCAGCTTCGCGCGATCGAACTCAGCGGCCAACTCCCGCTCGACGATGGTGAGGTGGTCCGAGGCGCCCGTGAGCGGAACGGTGAACATCACATCCTGGCCGTTCCGCAGCATGCGGTTGCGGTTGATCCAGCCCTTCTTGGTGTACTTGATGTTGTCGTAGGTGATGAACTCGTTGACGGCGCCGATCAGCTGGAAGTAGCCGATGTAGGGCAGGAAGTACGGCTGCATGATCGCGAGCCTCATCGTCGGCGCCCTTCCCGTTCACCGATGCGCAATGTAGCCGGCGATCTCCTCGAGGGTCGTCATGTCCAGATCCGGGTAGATCGGAAGGCAGAGGACGCGTTGCGCGGCCGCGGTCGCGACCGGCAGGTTCGCTGGCTGCGACGACGGGAGCCCCCGGTACATCGGGAACTCCGAGATCAGCGGGTAGAAGTACCGCCGCGTGTGGATGCCCCGGTCCTTGAGCTCCTGGTACAGCGCGTCGCGGCCGATGGGGTACGGCGGCTCGACGAGAATGGGCGCGTACGCGTAGTTCGCGACCTTCTCGCCGGCGTCGTTGAGCATCCGGATGCCCTTCACGCTGCCGAGTCGCTCGCGATAGGCCAGGAACCGTTCCCGCCGGCGGGCCAGCGCCCAGTCGATGTGCTTCAACTGGAGCAACCCCAGCGCGGCGTTGAATTCGCTCATCTTGCCGTTGATGCCCGTGGCCACCACGCTCGTCTCGCCGGCGTGGCCGAAGTTCTTCAGCTGGTCGATTCGGGCCTTCGCCCTGCCGTCCGGACAGACGACCGCACCGCCCTCGAAGGTGTTGAACACCTTCGTCGCGTGGAAGCTGACGACCGACAGGTCGCCGTGGCGAAGGACCGACCCTGACGCGTCCTGCACTCCGAAGGCGTGCGCTGCGTCGTAGATGACGCGGAGGTTGTACGTGTCAGCGATCCGCTGGATGGCCTCCACCTCACAGGGATGCCCGTAGCAGTGGACCGGCAGGATCGCGGTGGTGTGAGGCGTGATCGCCGCTTCGATCTTCGTGGGGTCCAGGTTGAGCGTGTTCGGGTTGATGTCGACGAAGACGGGCTTGATGCCGTTCCAGAGCAGCGCGTGCGAGGTCGCGACGAACGAGTACGGTGTCGTGATGACCTCGCCGGTGATGCGGAGCGACTGCAGAGCAACCACCAGCGCGATGGTGGCGTTCGAGAACAGCGCGGTGTGCTGCACGCCCAGGAACTCGCAGAGCGCCAGCTCCAGCTGCGCGTGGAAAGGCCCGCAGTTGGTCAGGACCCGGTTCGCCCAGATCTGCTCGAGATAGGGGATGAACTCCTCGAGGGGAGGCAAGAACGGCTTGGTGACGTAGATCGGCTTGCGCGGGTTCATCGTCGAGCGCTCGAAGTCGGCCAGTGAGGGTGCCTCTCGGGGTCGGTCCTGCGACGTTCCGGTCGTGCGTTGCCGGGTGCGTCGCGCACCGGCGGAAGGTATCAGAGGCGTGCCACCGAGGTAAGCGTCGCCGTCGACCACGGGCGGTTCCAGGGGACTTGGTGCCCCCGGGAGCGTGCGCCATTCAAGGCGCCGGCCGCTCCACCACGGGCTGGGACAACGTGAGACCGAACTGCTAACTGACCCTCATGGCGCTCGGCAGGAACGTCATCGCCAGCATCGCCGGACAAGCGGTACGCGCCGGGACCGGCATCCTCTTCGTGCCGATCTACGTCCGGTACCTCGGCGTCGAGTCCTACGGCCTCATCGGCATGTTCGCGGTCCTGCAGGCCTGGTTGGTCCTGCTGGACTTCGGCATGCGCCCCGCCCTCGGCCGCGAGATGGCCCGGTTCACCGGCGGCGCGCACACCCCCGAGTGGATTCGCGACCTGCTGCGCACCGTCGAGGTCATCAGCATCTCGATCTCCTTCGCCGTCGCCCTCGGCACCGCCTCCGCCGCCCCGTGGCTTGCGGAGCACTGGGTGACCTCGACGACGCTGGCTCGCTCGACCGTCACCCAGGCCTTCGTGCTCATGGGGGCCGTCACGGCGCTCCGGTTCGTCGAGAACATCTACGTCAGCAGCCTCGTTGGCCTGCAGCGCCAGGTCCTCGAGACGTTGGTCTCCAGCTCCTCTGCGCTGGTCCGCGGCCTGGGCGCGATCGCAGTGCTCGCCTGGGTGTCGCCGACCATCGAGGCGTTCTTCCTCTGGCAGTGCTTCACGTCGCTCTGCACGGTCGCCGTGCTCGTCGTGCTGCTGTACTCCGTCCTTCCCAGGCCGGCGCGCCGGCCCCGCTTCGACGGTCGCACGCTCAGCGGAATCAGGACATTCGCGTCTGGCATTCTCTTGCTCAGCTTCCAGTCGCTCGTCGTCACCAACCTCGACAAGGTCCTGCTCTCGCGGCTCCTCCCGCTCAAGGACTTCGGCAGCTACGCGCTCGCTGGCGTCGCGGCAAACGCCCTCGCCATGCTGACTCAACCGGTCGCGGCGGCGCTGACTCCGCGCCTGACCGAGGTCGCGACCCGAAGCGACGAAGCCGAGGTCGCCCGCATCTACCACCTCGGCTGTCAGGGGGTCGCCGCGCTGGCAGGGGCCGCGGCGGCCGTGCTGATGAGCTTCAGCGACCGCTTCCTCCTGCTATGGACGCGCAACCCGGAGCTCGCCGCTCCGCTCGCGCCTCTCCTCGCGCTGATGGTGCTGGGCAGCCTCTTGAACGCGCTCGGCTACGTCCCCTACCATCTGCAGCTCGCGCACGGTTGGACCAGGCTGAGCATGGTCTACAATACGGTGTTGATCGCGGCCCTGGTGCCGTCGTTGGTCGTGGTCGTCCCCCGGTATGGTGCCGTCGGCGCTGCCACGGTCTGGGCCCTCCTCAACGCGGCCTATCTCCTGGTCAACATCCCTCTCATGCACCGTCGCATCCTGCCTGCCGAGATGTGGCGTTGGTACCTCAGCACTGCCCTGCCCCTGCTGGCCGCGATGGCGACGGCGTACGCGCTCCGGTGGCTCATGCCCACCTTCACCTCGCGGCTCGCGGAGTTCCTGACCATCACCGTCGTCTCCGCACTGACGCTGCTGGCCGCCACGGCGGCTGCCCCGGCGCTGAGAGCACACCTGGCCCGGATGATCCGGGGACGTCTGCTCTCGAGGACTTGAGGCCTCCCGAGCCTCGACGCGAAGAACCGTCGCAAGCGCACCGACCCAACGACCACGAACGGAACGACGATGTTCGAACGAGCACGGAAGGCAGTGAGGCACCGCGTGAGCGGGGCGCTGCCGATGGACAAGGCGCTGACGATTCGCCTCAGGGCCCTGTTCAACATTGGCGAGTTCATGCTCGCCAATCCCCGGGACGTCCTGTCGAACTCGTTCCACGCGCGGCGGAAGCCGGGCCTCGGCAGGTTGCACATCTTCTTCCGCCACGTGCACATGCGGCACCACTCGCGGAGCCGTGACCCAAACAAGTCGCGCCCGGAGTGGTTCAGTCACCAGGCGTGCTTCGCCAACCTCCTGCGCACCCTCGAGGAGTCGTCCTTCGCGGACCGGGTCTGTCTCACCGTGGTCTACGACGGGACGGAGGCCGACCTGGCCTCCGACTTCGTGGCCCGGTACCAGGCCCAGCCCTCGCGAGTCGCCGTCACCGTCAAGCTGATCCACGGCGGCTCGAACATCAAGTCGTGGCTCGAGCTCCTGGAGATGGTGAAGAGCGACACGATCCCCGAGGACGACGTCATCTTCTTCATGGAGAACGACTACCTGCACGTGAACGGGTGGCTCGACAAGGTCGTCGAGCTCTACGACTCGCCCATCGTGTTTGACTATGTCTCACTCTACGACCATCCCGACTTCTACGAGGTCGACGGGAAGCCCGTGTTTCCTGCGTACCGAGGTCTTCGCGCCGAGCTCCACGTCACCAGGACGCACCACTGGCGGGACGCGCCGAGCACCTGCGGGACCTTCCTGGTGAAGAAGAAGGTGTTCATCGAGGACATCGACGTCTGGTCGAGCAGGCTCTCGGACTTCTACGCGTTCGCGTACCTCCGCACGATCAAGCGGCGAGTGCTGGTCAACCCCGTTCCCGGCCTTGGGACACACTGCATGAGGGCGGCTCTCGCGCCGACCATCGACTGGGCGGCGCAATGACGGGGTTGCGTGGAGCCGGTGCTTCGTGCCAGGCGACCGCGCCGCCGGGAGGGCAGCCATGACGGCGCTCAGGCTGGCGGCCGGCTTCCTGCGGATGCAGCCGAACCTCCTGCACAAGGACGTCGGGCAACTGCCGCTGCACCTGTCTCGGGAGCTCGGTTGGCCCAGCGACCTCGTCTACTGGATGGAGGAGGACTTCGACCTGATCGTGCCTCCGGACTACTCGCGTTGGGTACGCCGGGTCCCGGTCAGCGTCTCCCCCTCGCGCGCGCGCCACACGCTGATGTTCTTGAACTACGTCAGGCGGCACGCCCGGAGCATCGACGTCCTCCTCGTCTATCACTTGACTTCCGAGTCACTGTTCAACATCGCGCTCTACAAGGCCCTCAATCCCCGCGGCGTGGCGGTGCTGAAGCTCGACATGGACCACCGGGCGCTTGTCGGCTTCGAGCCGAGCCCGCTGCTCTCCAAGCGGCGTGCGCTCATGAAGCTCTTCGCGTCGAGTCCCGTGGACCTCCTCACGATCGAAACGGAATGGATGTACGAGCGGCTGTTGCCCCACGTGACGAGGATGGGGCACGAGCTCCACGTGCTGCCGATCGGTGTCGACTGCGAGGATCCTATCGACATCCAGCCCGTCGTGGCGGCGAAGGAGAACGTGGTGCTGACCGCGGGCCGTCTTGGCACCGTCCAGAAGAACGCCGAGCAGGTGCTCGAGGCCATCGAGCGCCTCCGCGCGGAGACCCTCGGCGACTGGCAGTTCTGGTTCGTCGGTACGCGATCGGCCGGCTTCGATGACCGGCTCGCTCGGCTGTTGCGGCGCCGGCCCGAATTCGCCGCGCGCATCCAGACGCGTGACTTCGTCTCTTCACGAGAGGAGCTCTCGGCGATCTACCGTCGCGCGCGCGTGTTCTGCCTCACGTCCCGGTGGGAGAGCTTCGGCATCGTCCTGGCCGAAGCCGCCTACAACGGCTGCTACCTCGTGAGCACCGACGTCGGGGCTGCCCCGGAGTTGACCGACCGGGGCCAGCAGGGGCAGCTTGTCCCGGTCGAGGACGCCGGAGGCCTGGCGCAGGCGCTCGAGCGGATCATCACCGGCTCCGTTCGGACCGAGTCTGCGGCGCTCTGGGCGCATTCCAACGTGAAGACCAACTACAACTGGCCGAAGGTCGCGCGACGGCTCGGCGATCTGGTCGACCGGTGTCGGAGCAGGCGAAGCACCGCGTGAGCGCGTCGAGCGCCAGCCAGGCCCGGGCTTCGCAGGTGTCTGTCTGGCCCGTGCGCCGTGTCTCCTAGCGGGCGCGCGCCACGTCTGCCATGGCGCGCAGGGCATCGCCGACGACGGCCTTCGCACCAGCGAGCTGTCCGCGCGCGGCCATCGAGGTCGCACGGAGACCGGCAGAGATGGCGAGCGCGGGAAAGAAGAGGGGCGAGTGGAGCCTGAGGAACCGGGCCAGGGACGCGTTGCGCCACGCCAACTGCCTCGGGCTAAGCACTGCCGAAGCGCCACCCCGGTGCCAGACGACGGCATCCTCGGCCACCCGCAGGTGCCACCCGGCGGCCCGGTACCGGAAGCACAGCTCGGTGTCCTCGAAGTACATGAAGAAGGCGTCGTCGAGCAGCCCGCTCCGCTCGAGGGCCCGTCGGGGGAGCGCCATGCTGCACCCGGTGACGTAGTCGAGACGACGATCCGGCACCCGTTGGTCGAATTCGGCCGACCGGCCCGTCCACAGGTTCGCCCAGCCACCGCCCCAGGCCTGCAACCGGTCGCGCTGGTCGGCGCGGTAGATGGGCGTACCCACCACGCCGACCCGCTGGTCTTCGTCCAGAGCGCGCTCGATGGCCGCGCAGGCGTCTGCGTGCGCCGTCGCATCATTGTTCAGGAGCCAGACTGCGTCCGCCCCGCGCTGCAACGCCCAGCGAATGCCGACGTTGTTGCCGCCCGCGAAGCCCAGGTTGGCGCCGCTCTCCAGCAGCCGCGCGCCCGGGCATCGCTCCCGCAGGCGCGCAACGGAATCATTGGTGGACGCGTTGTCGACGACCACCACCCACTCGGGCCGCCTGGTCTGCGCCTCGAGGGAACGGACGCAGGCAACGGTGTCCTCCCAGCCGTTCCAGTTGACGGTGACGACCGCCAGTCTCATGCCACCCAGTCGATCAGCCCGGTGCCCGACCAATGTCCGAACGACGTCAGGTCGAGCTTGGGCATACGCACGCCCCGCCAGATGCGGAGCATGTTCCACACGCGAATGTCGTCGAACATCACCAGAGGAGGTTGCACGAAGCGCACCCGGAGCAGATTGTCGAGGAAGCGCTGCTCCATCACGCCGTCCTTCGCTGCGTCGATGAAGATGAAATCCGCCGCGGAGAGGACCTCGTGGTGCTTCTGCACGACCGCCGCTGACTGAAGGTCGTCGATGAGCTGCTGCAACGAACCGTCGGCGAAGTCCTCCTCACGCAGCACCGCCCCCGGGTACTGGCGCCAGGGAACGACGTCGAAGGTCACCACCTTCCCGCCGCGTGGGAGGAACTTGCGCAGCACCAGCGCCGAGAGGCCAGTCGCGGTGCCAATCTCGACCACCACCTTCGGCTGCAGCGTCTGCACCAGGCCGGCGAGCAGCTTGTAATGCTCGCCTGGCCAGACCTCGGTCCAGGCGATCGGGCCAGACACCCGGCGCGCGAGGTCTAAGAGGTCGGCCTTGCGCGCGGCCGACACGGCCGCCAGCGCCACGTCCAGCAGCCGCTCTGACGGCCGCGCCGGCTCGTCGTCGGCGGAGTACAGCATCGAGTACTCCGCGTGGCGTGCTGCCACCGGCGACGGCTTGACGCCCTGCAGAACGCGGTTTCTCAGGCCCACGGTGTCAGCTCTCCCTGCTCTCAGAATAGGCACGGCCGTGTTGGTGCGCGACCGATCGGCAGCGCTCCCTATAGCAGCAGACGCCTACCTTCCAGCCCGGTCCACTGCAAGGGCCGGGGCTCCCGGCTTGGTGTCCGGTAGGGCCCCCTTGGCTCACGGCGCGCGGGGCGCAGCAGCGGCCAAGACGATGGCGGCGAGCGCTTCGACAGCCCCTTCCCAGGTGAAGGCCGCGCTCTGACGCAGGGCGCGACCGCGCAAGGCCGAGGAGTCCCCCTGCAGCACCCCGCCCACCGCGCGGCCCCAGGCGTCGCTCGTCGTTCCGTCAACGAGCACCCCCCCCTGCCCCACCACCTCGGGGAGCGACGCCACGTTCGACGCCACCACCGGGGCCCCGCACGCCATCGCCTCCAGCGGCGCGAGGCCAAAGCCCTCGTACCGCGACGGGTAGACGAACACCGCCGCCCCGCTCATCAACGTCGCAAGCTCGTCCCGGCTGACGTACCCGAGCACCCTCACCTTCTCCTCAAGCCCGAGCGCCCGCGACCGGTCGACTACCTCGTGCGCCACGCCCGCGTCCTTCCTTCCTGCCACGACGAACGTCAGGTCCGGGTGACGGTCTCGCAGCACGGCCAGCGCCTCCACCACCAGTCCGAGGTTCTTGTGGCGCGAAAACGTCCCCGCGTAGAACAGGTACCGCTGCGGCAGCCCGAACTTCTCCCGCACCTCCGCGATCTCGGCGCCGCTCCGCGGGCGGAACACCGCCTTGTCGTAGCCCTCGTAGACGACGTCGATGCCCGCCGGGTCGAGGCCAAACCGCGCGACGACGTCCCGCTTCGTGTTCTCCGAGACCGCGATGACCCGGCTCGCTCGTCGCAGCATCAGCGGCAACAGGTACCTCGTCTGGGCCACCGTGCCCGCGTCGTATGCGTCCGGGTAGTGCAGCGCCGTCACGTCGTGCACCACCACCACCCGGGGCGTCTTCCCCACCAGCAGGCTCTCCTGCACCGGCGAGAACAGCACGTCTACCCCGTCCCGGCGCAGGTCGAGCACCGACTCCCCGGCCAGCCACGCCAGTCGGTGCGCGCGCCGCCGCAGCCCCTCCGCTCCGCGCAGCCACGGCGCCAGGCGCCGGCCCAGCGGCCGCACCACAGCCCCCTTCAACCACGGCCGCCGCGCCTCGGGCGTGCCCGTGTACACCACCACGTCGCGGAAGCGCGCTGCCAGCCGCGAGCAGACCTCCTCGATGTACACGCCAACCCCCGCCGGGCGGTCGTCCAACACCGGGATGTAGAGGCCCAGGCGCACGGCGTTCTCCTAGCATCGTTCCCGCTCGGGGCAGGTCCATTCGCGCGCGCACTAGGAAGCCGGGCCCGAATCCACTACGTGTGGCGCCCATGTGCGGCGTCACCGGCTTCTGGGCGTCCTCCCCGCGCGCTGACGCGGAGGAGCTGCTCCGCCGCATGTCCGACACGCTCCGCCACCGCGGCCCGGACGCGTCTGGCGACTGGCACGACGCGTCCAGTCACGTCGCCCTCGGCCACCGGCGCCTCTCCATCCTGGACCTCTCACCGGCCGGACACCAACCCATGGTCTCTGCCTCGGGGCGGTGGGTCATCACGTTCAACGGCGAGGTCTACAACTTCACCGACCTCCGCGGCGAGCTCGAGCGCGCCGGCCACGCTCCCGCCTGGCGCGGACGCTCCGACACCGAGGTCATGCTCGCCGCTGTCGAAGCCTGGGGCCTCGAGGCCGCCGTGCAGCGCTTCATCGGCATGTTCGCCTTCGCGCTCTTCGACACGCGGGACCGCGTCCTGCACCTCGTCCGCGACCGCGTGGGCATCAAGCCCCTCTACTGGACCCGCACGCCGCAGGGCCTCGCCTTCGGTTCCGAGCTCAAACCGCTCCACAAGTTCCCCGGGTTCGACACCACCATCGACCGCGCTTCCCTCGCCGGCTACCTGCGCGCCAACTGCGTGCCAGGGGAGCACAGCATCTTCGTCGGCACCCGGCGGCAGCCGCCTGGCACGATCCTCTCCTTCACCGGGTCCAGCGTCGAACCCCACGCCAGCCGCTATTGGGACCCCTGGGAGATCGCCCGCGCCGGCCAGAACGAGCCGTTCCAGGGCTCCGAGGCGGAGGCCGTCGAGCACCTCGACGGCCTGCTCCGCGACGCCGTGCGCTTGCGAATGGTCGCCGACGTCCCGCTTGGTGCGTTCCTCAGCGGCGGCGTCGACTCATCCACCGTCGTCGCGCTGATGCAGGCCCAGAGCGACCAGCCCATCCACACCTTCTCCATCGAGAATGAGCTCGCCGCGTACGACGAGGGAGATGCCGCCCGCGCCGTCGCCCGGCACCTCAACACCCACCACACCGCGCTCATGGTGAGCGCCCGCGACGCGCTCGACGTCATCCCTCAATTGCCCACCATGTACGACGAGCCGTTCGCCGACTCGTCGCAGATCCCCACGTTCCTGGTCTCGAAGCTCGCGCGACGCGACGTCACCGTGGCGCTCTCGGGCGACGGCGGCGACGAGCTGTTCGGCGGCTACATGCGCCACGTGTGGAGCCCCCGCGTGTGGTCCGCCGAGCGCCGGCTACCACGGGCGCTCCGGTCGTGGCTCGCCGGCGGCATCACCAGCCGCACCGTCGCCGAGTGGGACGCGGTCTTCGACCGCCTCGGGCCCCTGCGCCCCCGAGTTCGCGTGCCCGGGCTGCGCATGCACAAGCTGGCCTCGGTGCTCGATGCTGCGTCGCCCACGGCGATGTATGAGGCCCTGAGCTCGCACTGGGTCCCAAGCGACTCACTCTTGTCGTCGGCCACGTCACCACACCCTGCGGCCTTCCACGACGCGCCTCCGGGGACCAGCATCGCCCACTCGATGATGCTCCGGGACCTCACCGGCTACCTCGCCGACGACATCCTCACCAAGGTGGACCGCGCCTCGATGGCCGTCAGCCTCGAGGCCCGGGAGCCGCTCCTGGACCACCGGCTGATCGCCTTCGCGTGGCGGCTCCCGCTCGGCCTCAAGGTGCGCGGGACGACGGGCAAGTGGATCCTGCGGCAGGTGCTCGCCCGGTACGTACCGCCCACCATCATCTCCGGGGCGAAGATGGGCTTCGGCGTGCCGCTGGGCGCGTGGCTGCGCGGCCCGCTGCGCGAGTGGGCCGAGGACCTGCTCGGCGAGGCGCGCCTGCGCAGCGAGGGCTTCTTCAACCCCGCCGTCGTCCGCGCGCGCTGGAGCGAACAGCTCACCGGAAGCCGGCCCTGGGAGTACCACCTCTGGGACGTGCTGATGTTCCAGGCCTGGAGGGCCGCCCTGTCGTGAGCCTGCGCGTCCTCTTCTTCACCGATGGCCCGGAGAGCCCCGGCAGCCGCTTCCGGTGCCTGCAGTTCTTCCCGCACTTGCGCGCCCGCGGAATCGAGTGCGACGTCCGCTTCGCCTACGACGAGCGCTACAACGACGTCTTCGCGAAGCCGTGGGCTGCGGCGTACAAGCTCGCCGGCCGGCTGCGGCGCGTCGCGCACATGGTGGCGGACGGCGGCGCCGACCTCCTCTTCCTCCACAAGACCGCGCTCGCCGTCACCGGCCTGCCCGAGTGGGCCCGGTCGCTCCGGCGGACGCCCATCGTCTTCGACTTCGACGACGCCATCTACCTCGGCCCCGGCGGCGCCCCCAGCCTGTTCCGCCGCCGCGCGTTCGAGCACGCGGTGGCCGCGGCCGATCGGGTCATCGCCGGCAACAGCCACCTGGCGGAGATGACCAGCGCCCCCGAGAAGACGACCGTCATCCCCTCGGTGGCGGACACCGCGAAGTACGTGCCCAGCCGCACCCATGGTGGGGGTGAGCTCGTCGTCGGCTGGATCGGCACGGCGTCGAACTTCCCGTCGCTGCGGCCGATCATCCCCCAGGTGCTCGAGGCGCTCGGGCAGCTCCCGCGGGCGCGGCTGCGCATCGTCTCCAACGGCGTCCTGCCCGAGTACGCCCGCCATCCCCTCGTCGAGCAGTGGCGCTGGCACGAGGACCGCGAGCGCGCGGCGCTGCAGAGCTTCGATGTGGGCCTCATGCCGCTGGTGGACAACGAGCTCACGCGCGGCAAGTGCGGGTTCAAGATGATCCAGTACATGGCGACGGGGGTGCCGGTCATCTCCAGCGCTGTGGGCGCGAACGTCGACATCTTCGAGAACAGCCAGGCGGGCTTTCTCGTCGGGCCCGAGGGGGACTGGCGGCGGCCGGTGGTCGAGCTGGGGCGATCGCCGGAGCTGCGCGCGAAGTTGGGGGCGGCCGGGCGCGAGCACGCGGTGCACCACTACTCCGTCGCGTCGGTCATCGACCGGTACGTCGAGGTGCTCGAGGCGTGCGCTGCCGGCCCAGGGGCGCGGCGGCGGGGGTAACGGCTCGCCGCGCGCGGCCTGGCGTCAGGCTTCCTTCTTCTGCTGCTCCCCGTAATAGCGGTAGGCGTAGCCGTAGTAGTAGTCGCCGTACTTCGAGCGCTCGAGGTCGACGTCGTTCAGCACCGCCCCGTAGATGGGCGCCTTGACGTCCCGCAGCGCGCGCACCGTCCGCTGGGCCAGATCGCGGTTCGTCTTCCCCGCCTTCAGCACCATCACGACGCCATCGGCCTGGGTCGCGAGCACCACGGCGTCCGCCACCGCGCCCACCGGCGGGCTGTCGAGCACGACGCGGTCGAACTTCTCGCCGAGCTGCCCGAGCAGCTCCGCGAAGGCCTTGGTGTGGAGAAGCTCGGCGGGGTTGGGGGGCACCGGGCCGCAGGGCAGCACGTACAAGCCGGGCACGTCGGTGGACTTGATCGCGTCCTCCATCTTGCCCTCGCCCACCACGAGCGAGCTCACCCCCACGTCGTTGGGCACGCCGAAGGCCTTGTGCAGGCGCGGCCGGCGCATGTCGGTGTCCACCAGCAGCACCCGGTTCCCGCTCTGCGCCATGGTGACGCCGAGGTTGATGGCCACCGTGGACTTGCCCTCCTGCGGGCCGCTGGAGGTGACGAGCATGCGCTTGAAGGGCTTGTCGGGCGACATGAAGAGCAGGTTGGTCC
>JACRCY010000606.1 GCA_016218785.1 Deltaproteobacteria bacterium | reverse complement strand
TGCCCACCCTCAAGCGCGACGTCGTGCTCTTCCCGCCCCTCCTGCTGGACCGAGTCGGCCCGCTCCCTCAACTGCTCGCGGAGCACCTACCGCTCAAGGTCGATCGGGGGGTGGGTCCAGATGTCCCGGCTCATTACACGTCTGCGCCCCGATCACCCGGTCCCGGGCCCGGCCCCGGCAGATCTCGCACCCTGCGGTGACGCGGAATCGGACCCGGGCCGGGCCCGGCAGTCGCTTGACACGAATGGCGCGCCACCCTAGCGTACTGTGCTTCGGCCGACCGCCCGGGCCCGAGGCTTCCGCCATGAAGACGGGTCGCGACCGGAAGGCGGCGAGGCGAGGCCCGATGGCCGTCAGGCGGCACCGACCGAGTGGTCAGCGATCACGAGGCATTCGATGAGGAACCCGCGGCGACTTCGTGCTGGCTCCCGGCGTCCGGTCCCGGCGCCCTCCGGCACCGCTCGGGCGTCCCCACCCGCCGCAACGGGCCACGGAGACGCTGGGGCGCGATGGTGAAGGCGCTGGAACCCACCGGGCAGTCCGTCGTGCCCGCGCGGCGCCGCGAGCGCACGCTGACGGTGCTCGCGGTCCACAATCGGTACCTCTGGCGCGGCGGCGAAGACCAGTGCTTCGACAGCGACGTGGCGCTCTTGCGGGCCCACGGGCACACCGTCGACGAGTACCTCGAGGACAACGAGCGGGTCGCCCGGCTCGGCCACCTGCGCACGGCGCTGCGGAGCCTGTGGTCGCTGGAGACGTTCCGGAAGGTGCGCGCGCGACTCCGCGCGCGCCGCTACGACCTGGTCTCCGTGCACAACACCTTCCCGCTCATCTCCCCCTCGGTCTACTATGCGGCGCAGCAGGCGGGCGTCCCGGTGGTCCAGACCCTCCACAACTTCCGTCTGGTCTGCCTGAACGCGCTGCTGTTCCGCGGGGGCCGCGTGTGCGAGGACTGCGTCGGCAAGGCTCTCCCCTGGCCGGGCATCCTGCATGGCTGCTACCACGGTCGCCTCGGGAGCGCGAGCCTCGCGCTCATGTTGCTGCTCCACCGCATGCTGGGGACCTGGGATCGCCAGATCGACCTGCACGTCAGCCTGGGCAAGTACACCCTCGCGCGGCTCGCCGAGGCGGGCGTGGCGACCCGGCCGCTGCACCGACCCGACTTCCTGACGAGCGACCCGGGTCTCGGCACCGGCGACGGCGACTACGGGGTTTTCGCGGGGCGCCTCTCCGCGGAGAAGGGCGTGCTGACGGTCGTGGAGGCCTGGCAACGGCTCGGGGCCCGGGCGCCGCGGCTGAAGCTCATCGGCGACGGCCCGCTCAGGGACTGCGTGGCGCAGGCCGCGGCGAGCGTGCCCGCGCTGGAGTGCCTCGGGCTGATCACGAACGAGGAGGTGAAGGCCCACCTGAAACGAGCCCGCTTCCTGGTCTTCCCCTCGCTCTGCTACGAGACCTGCCCGCGCATCGTCATGGAGGCGCTCGGCTCGGGCGTCCCGGTGGTGGCGGCCAAGGTCGGGGCGGCCGGGTTCATGATCGAGCACGGCGTCACCGGTCTCCACTTCCGCAGCGGCGACAGCGCGGATCTGGCGCAGCAGATCGAGTGGCTGGTCGCCAACCCAGACGCCCTGGCCGCCATGCGGCCGGCGGCGCGGCGGGAGTACCTGGCGAGCTACTCTCCGGAGCAGAGCTACTCGACGTTCCAGGAGATCGTGCGGCGGGCGCACGCGCGGCACGGCAAGCCGGATCCCTGGTCCGCGGACGACGGCGGCGACCGGCCGCCGCGGGGATCCTGAGATGCTGCACTGGGCACGACACATCACGCGCGGGGCGCGTCAGCGGCTGGATGCACTCCTGGCCTCCTCCTCGACCGATGGGGAGATGCAGTGGGGCGTCATGTCCCGCGTCGGTGCCCTCCTGGAGGGCGCGCGGGCGGCCGCCGGGTGGAACCACCGGCCGCAGCTGCTGGTGCTCTGCTACCACCGGGTGTGCGACGTCGAGAACGACCCCAATCGCCTGAGCGTGTCGCCCGAGCGCTTCGCGGCGCACCTGGAGTGCCTCCGCGGGCGGTTCACCCCGCTGCTGCTGTCGGAGTCCGTCGCCCGGCTCGCGCGCGGCGACCTCCCGCCGCGCGCGGTCGCGCTGACGTTCGACGACGGGTACGCCGACAACGTCGCCGTCGCCTACCCGTTGCTCCAGCGGCACGCTGTGCCCGCCACCATCTTCGTCGCGACCCACTGGATCGACTCCGCGGAGGAGTTCTACTGGGACGAGGTGGAGCGCATCTTCCTCCGGCCGGGCACCCTGCCCCGCCACCTCACGCTCGACTCCCCGACCGGCCCTCGCTCCTGGGATCTCGGCCACGCGGCCGTCTACAGCGCGGCCGAGTGGCGCACCGACCGGGACTGGAACGTGCAGCGGCACTCCGCGCCGACGCCGCGGCACCGGGCGTTCAGCGAGGTGATGGCGTTGCTCTCCGTCCTGGACGGGAAGCGCCGCGGCGAGACGCTGCGCCGGCTGCGCGAATGGGCCGGCGTGGCGCCGACGGGGCGCGAGACCCACCGGCCGCTGCGGCGAGGCGAGATCGCCGCGCTCGCCGGCGACGGGCTGACCGAGGTCGGCGCTCACTCCGTGTCGCATGTCCGGCTCGCCGCGCTCTCGGCCGCCGACCAGGCCGCCGAGGTGGCGGGCAGCAAGGCCGCGATCGAGGCGATCATCGGCCGGCCGGTGACGAGCTTCGCCTACCCGTTCGGGGGAATGGCATACGACAACGGCGCCGTCGAGGCGGTGCGCGCCGCCGGCTACCGCGTGGCGTGCACCACCACGCCCGCGCTCGCGACCCGGCGCAACTCGCCGCTCAAGACGCCGCGGTTCCTCGTGCGGGACTGGGAAGCAGGAGAGTTCGCGCAGCGCGTGGAGCAGTGGTGGGAGCGCCGCTGGTGAAGCAGCCGGCGGCGACGGACGACCGGCCGCGTCGTCACTCGCCGTGCCGCCGGCCCGTCGTGCTGGCCGCGGTCGCGGCAGCAGTCGCCGGCGTGGCCTGTGGGGTCTCCCCGGATGGAGCGGCGGTCCCCGGCGACCGGGACGCGGCGCACCGGGCCTTGCGGGCCCTCGGCGACAATCCCGCCGTCCGCGTCGTGGACCCGAACCGTGCCCGCGGCATCCAGGAGGCCATCGACGCCCTCCCCGTGACCGGGGGGATCGTGCTCGTGCCCCCGGGGACGTACCGGCAGACCGTCTCGACCTCGCGCTACAACCTGGAGCTGGTCGGGATGGGCAACGTCGGCGCCGAGCTCGAGGGCAACGTCGGGGCGACGGTCATCGAGGTCCCCGACGGCGAGGTCGGGTTCACCTTCAACCCGCGGCCCGGCAGCACCCTGTTCCTGGGGCCGATCCTCCGCAAGCTCCACTTCCGCTCCGTCTCCGGTCGCGGCGGCGGCGTGCGCATCAACCGCGCCAACAACTTCCTCCTCGACAACGTCAGCGCGACCGACTTCTCGCGGCCGGGCTTCGACCCGGGCGGCGCGGGCGGCTCGTACGGCATCTACATCGACGGCACCGGCAACTTGAGCCAGTACGGCACGCTCTTCAACTGCCGCGCCTACAACGACCGCACCGGGCTCCTGCTGCGGAGCGTCTCGGGGCTCCGCGTCACCGGCTGTCACTTCGACGGCTCGTTCAACGGGGGCGCTCCTCCTCCGGGCAGCCGCGGCATCCACGTCGCCCGCTGCGCCACCGGATCCTACTCGTCGGGCACCGGCATGTTCTCCGGCAACGTGCTCCAGGGCTTCGACGTCCTCGTGCACCTCGAGGAGGCCGAGAACGACCAGCTCGTCGGCAACCGGTTCGAGGTCTTCGGCGCGGCCGCCATCCGTCTGTCCGGCGGCACCGGGGTGCAGATCATGGGCGGCTCGATCAACAACCACCTGCGCGGCGGCACGGGCACCGCCGTGGACATCGCCGCCGGCGTGACGCGCACGCGCGTTGACCTGGCGAACGTCTACGCCGCCCGGACGGTGACCGACCTGAACGACCCGGCGACCGCCACGACCGAGTTCAACGTCAATGACGTGGTCTGGGTGCCGGCCGGCAAGCGGGTCTACGCCGGCGGCCGGCTCCTGCCGCGCCACCTCGGCGTCACCCGGGACCTGCGCGTCGCCGTGCCGCCGCGCCGGTGCGCCGACCAGGAGGTCGCGGTCCCGGGGGCCGCGCCGCTCGACGGGGTGACCCTCGGCCTGCCGGCGGCCCTGGCCCGGGCCCCGGGCCTCGCCTGCACCGCCTACGTGACCAGGCGCGACGCCGTGGGCGTGCGCTGCTGCAACCTGGGCGCGGCGCCGGTCCGGCTGACCGCGCCGGTCCGGGTGGACGTCTGGAGCAACGTGGAGCCACGATGATTCGCTGGCGGATCCGGCAGGAGCTGAAGCGCCGGCTGGGGCCGGGGCTGCACCAGCTGCGGCGGCTCTGGGACCCGGCCCGCGTCAGCACGGATCCGTTCACGCGCCTGGAGCCCGTGAGCCGCCGCTTCGGCATGGACCGGGGCCTGCCCCTCGACCGCTACTACATCGAGCGCTTCCTCGCCGCGCACGCCGCGGACGTCCACGGCCGCGTGCTGGAGATCGGCGATCCGGGCTACACCCGCCGCTTCGGCGGCGATCGCGTCACGCGCAGCGACGTCTTGGGCGCGCGCCCCGGGATGCCGGCGGTGACCATCGTCGGCGACCTGACGCGCCCCGACGGCCTGCCGCTGGGCTGCTACGACTGCGTCATCCTCACGCAGACGCTGCCCTTCATCTACGACGTGGGCGCGGCCGTGCGGACGGTCCACCTCATGCTGCGCCCGGGCGGCGTGCTCCTGGCCACGGCGCCGGTCATCAGCCACATCAGCCGCTACGACATGGACCGCTGGGGCGACTTCTGGCGCCTGACGGACCTGGCCCTGCGCCGCCTGCTCGAGACGGTCTTCCCGCCGGCCGCGGTCACCGTCGCCGCGCACGGCAACGTGCGGGTGGCTGCGGCGTTCCTGTACGGCCTCGTGGTCGAGGACCTCCCGCCCGAGGCGCTCGCGGTCGACGATCCCGACTATCCCCTCGTGGTCACGGCCCGGGCCGTGACGTCGCAGGCCTGCGACCGGTAGAATGGCCCCCGACATGGTTGGTGGGTCCGGGCCATGGTCCCCCCTGCGGGAACCTGGAGGACGCATGACGCACGGACACGACGTGGGGCTGTGGGGCGGACTCCTCGACTCGGTCGCCGGCTTCCTGGTGGGTCTCGTCGACGCGAGCAGTTCCACCTCCCTGACGTCACCGCTGCGACGGCGACGCTTCGCGCTTTTCGAGGAGCAGGTCCTTCGCCCGTTGGCGGGGCGCGGGCGGATCCGCATCGTCGACCTCGGGGGCGGGCACGAGTACTGGAGGCAACTCGGCATCGGAGAGCACCGGGCGCGGTACGACGTCGACATCACGCTCGTGAACCTCACGGTACCGGACGCCGCCCTGTACCGAGTGCGAGTACCTGCGCAACGTGCGCGGCGACGTGACGGACCTGAGCATGTTCGCGGACAAGTCGTTCGACATCGCCTTCTCGAATTCGGTGATCGAGCACCTGCCGACCGCGGAGAGCCAGCTCAAGATGGTCCATGAGCTGAAGCGCGTGGCGGGGCGGTACTACCTGCAAACGCCCAACTACTGGTTCCCGTTCGAGGTCCATTTCCTCCTGCCGCTGTTCCACTTCCTGCCACGCGCCGGGCGCATCTGGTTCCTGTCGCGCCTCGGGGCGCCCACCACTGGTGCGGGCTGGCGACGCATCGAGGAACGCCTCGCCGCAGAGTACGTCGACTCCATCCGCCTGCTGACGAAGTCGGACCTCGAGCGGCTCTTCGGCCCGTCGAGCCGCGTCCTCACGGAGCGTTTCTTCCTGCTCCCCAAGTCGCTGATCTGCATCGGCGACGCCCCATAGCCCCGTAGCTCCCGTTGCGCCGTCCTATGGCGAACTCGTCTCACTCGGGGTGCCGCGTTCCTGGGCCGCACCCGCACCGCCACTCGAATCGGCAAGCGTCGCGCCATCCTTCTCGTCGGCGTCGGCCATCAGGAAGATCACGAGCGTGTAGAAGACCACCGAGTAGCCCGCGTAGATGAAGACGTTCTCGGCCATGTAGAGCACGTTGAGGTGGAGCGCCAGGAGCGTGATGGGCAGCGAGCGCAGGTGGAACCGGTAGAAGAGCACCAGCCACACGACGAAGAGCGGGACGCCGAACTCGATGAAGTTCTTGAGGACGTCGGAGTGCAGGTTGAGCAGCGTGGTGCCTTCGTGCTGTAGGATCGGGGTGACCGTCCCGAGCCCCTTCCCCCACCAGACGACGAAGCCGCCCAGCTCCCCTTCGACCACGCCGAATGCGCCCGAGACGCGACCCATGGTCACGGCGTTCGCCGAGGTGCCGGTCAGCTCGCCGACGAGCTCGTCGAGCGCCCCGCTCACCAGGGCGATCACGAGGGCCAGGTACGCCGCGTTCACGGCCAGGGCGAGGTATGGCACCGTCCAGCGGAGCCGCTGCAGGCGCCGGAAGGAGTGCTCCACGAGGCCCTTGGTGAGCAGCACCCCCACGAGGGCGACGAACTCGAGCCGCTTGAAGGCGAACACCGTCAAGACCAGCGCCACCAGCGAGTAGCGCCGCTCGCCCGTGAAGTGGAAGTAGAGGAAGAAGCTGCCCAGCACGTAGGCCAGGTAGCCGGTCTCGGTCGGCATGTTCGAGGTGCGGAGGCCCTCGATCAGCAGCCACGGGTGGAGCGCCACCTCGATGAGGCCCTGGCCCGCCTGGATGATGTAGGACGCCGCGACGAAGAAGAACATCAGGCGCGCGTGCCGGGCCCGGTCGGCGGGATCGAAGAACTCGAACGCGAAGAGCACGAAGATCAGCGGCGAGACGATGAAGGTGGCCTCCTCGAAGAACCGCCCGCTCAGGGTCCCCCCGCCGAGGTGCACGACGAGCGAGGCCCCGATCATGGCGAGGAAGAGCCCCAGGAAGCGCAGCACGTACGGCCGGTAGGTACGGCTGCGGTGCACGCGCTTGCGCGCGAGCGCCGCCCACAGCACGAACCCGGCCGGCGCGAGCAGGTACTTCGCGTAGCGCAGCTCGTCGGCGATCGATTCCAGCAGCAGGGAGATCCCGAAGAGCGTCGGGAAGACCCAGAAGACCGAGCGCTCGGTGGTGGGCGAGTCGGAGGGGGCTGCCTCGCCGTCCGTCTCCGGGGCGCGCTCCACGGGGGCGTCGGCCTCGTCGAGCGTCACGAGGCACCGCCGGCTGCTGCCGCGGGCGGGGGTGACGGTGCGGCCGCCCGGGGCGACAGGCAGAGCGCCGCCGCCATGCTCGTGGCCGCGAGCACGCCGAGGCCGAGGGAGGTGGCGATGGCGGCCCCGTACGTGCCGAGCGGCCCGAGGAGGAAATGGGCGATCACCAGGGTCGCGGCCACGCCCGCGACGGTGGCCACCCCGATGTAGACGGTGCGCTTCACGTGGGTGATCAGGATGTACGGGTAGGACGACAGCAGAAACGCGAACTGGCCCGCGATGAGCACGGCGGCCAGGCCGAACGACGGCCGGAACGCGCCGTGCTTGAAGTAGATCAGAAAGACGTAGGTCGCCGGAATGGACACCACCCCGATGAGCAGGCCGATGGCCACCACCACCACGAGGTAGAACCGGATCGCCCGCCGCCGCCCGCCGTCCTGCTCCAGCGCCGAGTAGGCGCGGGCCGTGTACGCGTTGAGGAGCGACGAAGCGACCAGGTAGAACGCCGAGGAGAACTGCGTGGCGATGTTGTAGAGGCCCAGGTCACGGAACGTCAGCGACGAGGCGAGGATCACCTTGTAGCCATGCGAGAAGCCCAGGCCCCCGAGCGAGTTCAGGCCCAGGGGGACCGTGTAGGACGCGAGCCGCAGCACGCGCTTCGGGTCCACGGCCGCGAGCGGGAAGAGCCGCAGCACCGGGATGCTCACCACCATCGACAACAGCGCCGCCGCGAGCGCGCCCACGCACATCATGGTCGTCGAGCCGCCGGCCGCGGGCAGCGCCACGGCGAGCCCCACGAAGAGCAGCAGCCGGCTCACGATGAGGAGCAGGCCGTAGTTCCACGGCTCCTTGCTGGCGATGTAGACGTTCTGGAAGACCCCGACGAAAGAGAAGCACAGCGACCCGACGGTGATGACGACGTAGTCGGGGAAGAAGCGCAGCGGCACGAGGTGGTACACCTGGAGCACGAGGTACCCACCCGCGAGGAGCGGGACGAGCAGCAGGCCCGCGCTCACCGCCCAGAACGCCGCCAGGTGCGAGAGGAGGCTGCTCCGGCTCGCGAACGCGTCGCGGTCGAAGTAGAAGCGGATGATCGCGCTCTCGAGGCCGGCGAGGAACAGCGTGTTGAGCGTCAGGAACGTCGCCAGCAGCAGCGTGATCTCGCCGAAGAGGTGCTCGTCGGTGACGTAGGCGAAGTAGAAGTTCTGCAGCGTGGTGATGCCGAAGCCGACGACGATCACCGCCAGGAAGACGACCGAGCTGCGCGCTTCGTTCGCGCCGGGGCGGCCCTCTTCCGGCGCGGCGCCCGCGCCGCCGGCGGCGCCGACGCCGTCGTCACTCATCGCACGTGTCGCCCCGCGACCGGCATCACCGCATCTGGTCCGCGATCGCCTGCACGATGCGCTCGGCGGCCTTGCCATCGGAGTACGTCATCTCGTGCGCGATGTACGCGTCACGGGAGTACTCGAACGAATTCACCTTGAGCCGTGCGGCGAAGTCGTCGATGGTCCGGCAGTAGGTGACCACCTCCTCGCCGTAGTAGCGGGGGAGGTCGGCCGAGATGCCCCACTGCGGCACCAGCAGGGGCTTGCCCATGAGGATGGGCAGCCGGACCGTGGAGGAGATGTGTCCGACGCAACGCTCCGCGAACCGCACCAGGTCGGCGATCCGGGCCTGGCCGAGGACCGAGGAGTTCGTGAGCCCCGCGAAGTCGTCCGGGCTGCGCTCGCGCGCCGACTGCGGGTGGAGCTTCACGACGAGGTGGTAGCCAGCGTCGCGGCAGCAGTCCTCCACCTCCTTCAGGTGGGCGCGGCGCGAGGCGACGGTCCACCCCTTCCACCCGTCGCCCACGAACGCATCTTCCAGGTAGAGCACGTACGGAGCGTCGGGGATGCCCTCGGCCCGGGCGCACTCGGCGCGGGACGAGTACCGCTGCGCCATCGCGTCGTCCAGGTTGGGGTTGCCGACCACGATCACCTGGTCGGGCCGGTAGCCGAAGCCCTCGACGTGGCGATCCCGATCGGCGTTGGAGTAGACGAGCGCGACGTCGGTCAGGTTCTCCGGCGACGGTGGCGGGTAGAAGAGGTACTGGGTCGGCTCGCGGAAGAGGCCGAGGCAGTAGCGGTACACCGCGGAGTCCAGCAGGAAGCGCGGATCGAGGTGCAGCCCCGAGAGGAAGTAGTTGGGGAGATCGAACTTGAGATAGGGGATGGCCCGCCGCAGCCGGTCCTCCTTGTAGACCGCGTCCTTCATGGGCACGATGGCCGCGAACGCATCGAAGTCCGGCAGCACCCCGTGCTGCAGGTAGATCGACCGGATGCCGAGCCCCCGGCAGGCGAGGATGACGGCGCGGTCGAGCATGAAGCTGCAGTCGAGCATCAGCAGCGCGTCGGGACGCAGGCGCTCGAGGGCCCGGCGGACGAACCGCGTGCCGAAGTGCGAGATGTCGATCGCCTCGATCCCGTCGACCGTCTGGACCTCGGGACACTTGAGGTGCTTGAACGAGCCGGCGTGCAGCAGCGAGGCCTCGATGCCCGCCCGCTCCAGCAGCGGATGGAGGCGCGCGAAGTTGTGGATGCCCACCGTCCAGTGGTCGAAGTACAGGAGGTTCCGCGCGCGCTTCGAACGTGCCATGGCCGACAGGGTCTGTGCCGACGACGCCCCGCCCTAGAGGCGGACGGGGATGCCTCGCTCCTTCAGGTGGCGTTTCGCCTCGAGTGGCGTCTGCTCTGTGTAGTGGAAAATGGCCGCCGCCGCAACCGCCGAAGCGCGCCCCCGGAGGATGGCCTCCGCCATGTGGTGGTACCGGCCCGCCCCCCCGGACGCGATCACGCCGATGCCCACCGCCGCGCTCACGCTGCTGACGAGCTCCAGATCGTAGCCGCTCATGGTCCCGTCGCGCTCGATGGAGGTGAGCAGGATCTCGCCGGCCCCCCGCCGCTCCACCTCGCGCGCAAAATCGACGACGTCGAGCCCGGTGGGCTGCGTGCCGGCGTGAGTGAACACCTCGTGACCCCCGCCTGGCCGTCGCCGCGCGTCTATCGAGACCACCACGCACTGCTCGCCGAAGGTGCGCGCCGCCTCGGCGATCAGCGAGGGGTTCAGCACGGCGGCGGTGTTCACCGCCACCTTGTCGGCCCCGACCCGCAGCAGGTTGCGGAAATCCTCGATCGTCCGCACCCCGCCGCCCACCGTCAGCGGCATGAAGCACTCGTCGGCAATCGTGTCCACGGTCTCGAGGTCCGGCGTGCGGCCGTCGCGGGTCGCGGAGATGTCGACGAAGACGAGCTCATCCACCTCGCGCAGGTTGTAGACCTTGACCGCCTGCATGACGCTGCCCACCCGGCGCCAGCTGTCGAACCCGATGCCCTTGACGAGCCCGAGGTCCTTGAACAGCAGGGTGGGCATGATCCGCGTCTTCAGCATGGCTGTTCGTGGCCCGTCACGCGGCGAGGAAGTTCCGGAGCAGCTGGAAGCCGCGCTTCTGGCTCTTCTCCGGGTGGAACTGGGTGCCGAAGATGTTCTCCTTCGTGATCGCCGACGTGAACCCACCGCAGTACGGCGTCCGAGCGACCTCGTGGGTCGAGTCGTGGCACACGAAGTGGTAGCTGTGGACGAAGTAGAAGTCGACGCCCGATTCGATTCCCGTCAGGAGCGGCGTCTCCCGCGTGATCTCGACCTCGTTCCAGCCGATGTGCGGGATCCGGACGCCGGGCACGGCGGGCAGCCGGCGGACCTCGCCCGGGACCCACCCCAGACCGCGCGTCTCCTCCACCTCCCAGCCGACGGTCGCCAGCATCTGCATGCCGAGGCAGATACCCAGGAACGGGATCCGCCGCTCGACCACCTGCTCGCGCAGCACGTCCTCCAGGCCGCGCGCGCGCAGGTTGCGCATCGCGTCGGGGTAGGCGCCCACGCCCGGGAGGATGATGGCCGCGGCGCGCTCGAGCTCCGCCGCCGCGGACGTCACCACTGGGTGGCCGCCGCACTCCTCCACGGCGCGCGCCACCGAGTCCACGTTGCTCATCCCGTAGTTGACGATGGCGACGGTGCGCATCACTCGACGTTGTCGTAGTTGAGCTTGGTCAGGTTGCCGTGGCGGTCCTTGACCAGCTCGCCGCGCGCATCGCAGACGAACAGCTTCTTGTTGGTGAAGCGGTCGCAGACCCGGACGAACTCCTCTCGGGTCATGTCGAGCTGGTCGAGGATCTGGTCCAGGGTCACCCCCAGGTACTCCTCGGGGAACCGGCCGTCGTGCCGCCGCACCAGCTTGACGGCGTCGGCGCGCGCCAGCCGACCGCGGCGGACGTGCAGGCAGGCCAGGTCCGTGGCCCGACCGAACGCGTACTTGAGGAACTTGAAGTAGTCGTGGATCCCGGTCTGCGCGTTGTCCAGGTTCTCGTAGTTGACGAGGGAGCCCTCGACGGGCTTCGAGTAGGTGGTGAACCCGTGGGCCTGGGCCACGAGGGCATTGTGGTAGCCGTCCCAGGGCACGAAGTACCCGAGGAACAGGCCGCTCACGCCCGACCGGGCGAGCTCCTCATCGGCCGGATAGGTGTACTGGAGCAGATCCTGGGGGCGGATACCCTCCTGGCCGATGAGATCCGACACCCGCAGCCCGAGGAGACCGCCGAACTCCTCGAGCCAGCGCCTCGTCAGCGTCTGGCCCGCGGCGCTGGAGGCCGGGCCGCCATACTCGTTCTGCGAGTTCTCCCCCCAGACGAGCAGGCGGACGCCGAGCTGCACGGCGAGGCGCACCGGGATGGTGAAGATCGTCACGTGCTCGGGCCACGAGAGGTCGCCGACCTGGGTCAGGGCCAGCCGGTTGACCCGGCGCCGGACCACGGGGTTGGTCGAGACCTCGATGTGGTCCACGCCGAGCCGCTTGAGGTTCTCGATGTTCTTCCGGCCGATGTCGGTGAGGTGGTCCGTCGTGGCGGTGACGCAGAGCGGGGTGAGCCCCGCCTCGAGCACGCGGATGGTCTGGAACGTGCTGTCCTTGCCGCCGCTCACGGGAATGATGCAGTCGTAGTTGCTGCCGTTCTTGGAACGGTAGCGCTCGACGATCTCCTGGAACTCCCGCCGCCGCTGGTCCCAGTCGATCTCCTGGCGACGCTCGTAGTAGCGACAGGCGCTGCACACCCCCTCCTCGTCGATCTGGAGGTCCGGTTTCGTCTCCGGCATGACGCAGCGCCGGCAGTAGCGGATCGAGCGGGCCATGGACTACCTCTTGCGCAGCAGGTACATCGCGTCGGTGTTCTCGTTGGCGACGTACTTGTACCGGGATTGCTTGACCATCTCAAGCTCCGGGTGACGCTCCAGGAGCAGCCGGGCGAAATCGGCCTTCCACAGGAGGGCGGTATGCCCGCGGTAGGGGATCTCGGTCTGGGTCTCGGCGAAGTACTCGAACCCCCACACCCATCGCTTCGAGCAGCGGCACAGCTCGTCGAACGCCACCGGCAGGTCGGCCGGCGCGATGTGGATGAGGACCCCGGAGGTGAAGGTCAGGTCGAAGAATCCGTCCTTGAAGGGGACGTCGAAAGCCGAGCCGGTGATGATGTTGATCCCGCGGGTGGTCTGCCGGGCGCGCTCCACGGCGTACGGCTGGAGCTCGATGCCGTAGAGGTTCGTGAAGCCCATCTCCTGCAGGCAGAGCAACTGCAGCCCGAGGTTGCAGCCCACCTCCAGAACTCGCGCCGACGTGTCGAGGTTCGCCAGGAATTCCTGGTTCATCTCGGTCCGGGAGCGACCGAAGCTGGAGCGGTAGAGGGCCTCGAGGTCCGCCAGCGTCTGCGGATTGCGGTCCGTGTACTGGGCGCCGAAGCTCCCGGCCCACGCGTTCATCTGATCGGTCTCGGCGGTCATCGAGTCATCCTTCCATCAATGCAGCGGCTTCTGCTCCACCCGACGGTTGAGGTCGACGAGCGCCGGCTCGCGCGCGAGCAGCTCCACCACGTCCTGCCAGCGCGTCACCTCGCCGCCGACGCGGGAGAGCACCGCTCGCACCAGGGCCAGGTCCTCCGGCGTGTCGACCGTGAGCCGGTAGCGGCTGAGGTTCACCTCGTTGCGGACCGACAGCAGGCGAAACGAGGTGGGGTTCTCGTAGAGGTAGGGGGTCACGTGCTCACGCTCGTGGGGTCGCGACGCCGCGCGCGCTGCCTGCTCGAGCGCCGCGCGGCTGAAGACCTCGGTGTCGAGGCCGCGCGGGTAGGTGCGCTCGAGCACGTTGCTGGCGTAGTCCACCGCCGGATGGGCCGCCCGGTAGGCAGCCACGACGCAGTCGACCACCTCCGGGTCGAGCAGCGGGCAGTCGGCGGTGACGCGCACCACCGCGTCGGCATCGACCTCGGCGGCCGCCTGGCGGAACCGGTCGAGGACGTCGGTCAGGCTGCCACGGCAGCAGGTGACGCGGTGTGCGGTGGCCCACTGCGCGATGGGATCGTCTGCCAGATCGACGCTGGTGGCGACGACCGCCGCGTCGACGAGCCGGGCGCGGGAGAGCTGGTGCAGCACCTGCTCCAGCATGACGCGCTGGCCCACCGGCAGCAGCACCTTGCCGGGCAGCCGCGACGAGCCCATGCGGGCCTGCACTATGGCGACGACGCGCATGCGCTAACCCACCAGCTCCCAGCTCAGCGGCGTGCCCCGGGCCACGTCCCGGCGTACGCGGCGGCCCAGGACGCGCTCGTACTCGCGCGGCGCGAGACCGTGCGCCGGACGGATGATCCGCACGTTGTCCGGGGTCAGGACGTCGCCGGCCTTGAGATCGACGGCGACGTACAGGGAACGCCGGAAGGCCAGCGACCCGCGCTCTCCGGCCGTGGGCCCGTAGGCCACTCCCCCGAGCGCCAGCCAGGCGCGCCCGGTCTCGGCCACGAGCGTGGCCAGCTCCTCGGGCTCCAGGGAGAAGGCCGCGTCGACCCCCCCGTCGGCTCGCCGCAGCGTGAAGTGCTTCTCCACGACGCGGGCCCCGAGCGCCACGGCCGCCACCGCCACGCCGGTCCCCTGCGTGTGGTCGGAGACGCCGACCTGGCAGTCGAACAGCCCGCGCAGGTGGGGGATGGTCGCCAGGTTGCAGTCCGCGGCGTTGGCCGGGTAGCTGCTGGTGCACTTGAGCAGCACCAGCTCGGTGCAGCCGGCGGCGCGAGCCGTGCTCACGGCCTCGTCGAGCTCGCCGATCGAGGCCATCCCGGTCGACATGATCACCGGCTTTCCGGTCGCCGCGACCTTGCGGATGAGCGGGAGGTGGACGTTCTCGAACGAGGCGATCTTGTAGCAGGGCACCGCGAGCGTCTCGAGGAAATCCACCGCCGTGTCGTCGAAGGGCGTGCTGAAGCACAGCAGCCCCAACGCGCGGCAGCGTTCGATGATCGGCCGGTGCCACTCCCAGGGAGTCGACGCCTCGCGGTAGAGATCGTACAGGGTGCGCCCGTTCCAGAGGCTCCCCTCGTCACGGATCGAGAACTCGCCCCGCGCCAGGTCGAGGGTCATGGTATCGGCCGTGTAGGTCTGGAGCTTCACGGCGTGCGCCCCGGCACGCGCCGCGGCATCGACGATGGCGAGGGCACGATCGAGGGACTGGTTGTGGTTGCCCGACATCTCGGCGATGACGAGCGGCCGGTGGCTGTCGCCCACCGTGATGCCGCCGATGCGCAGGTCCCTCATGCTTCCTCCAGCCCCAAGACGAAGGTCGTGCTGTCGTCGCGCTGCTCGCCGAGTTCGCGCGACTCGTGGTATCCCGCAGCGCGGAACGCCCGGAGAGAGGCCCCGTTGCCCCGCTTCACCAGGCCAAACGCCAGGCGCCCGTGCGGGGCGTCGCCGGCCAGCCGCCGGGCGCCACGGCGCAGCACCTCGGCGGCCAGCCCGTGGCCGCGCCTGGCCCGGTCCACCGAGAACGAGACGCGGGCTCCGCCTGCGACCAGGTCGAAGCGGATCTGGGCTGCCGCCTGGCCGCCCTCCTCGAGCAGGTAGAGGAAGCAGGCCGGGTCCGCCAGCCGCCGCTGGAACCACCGCCGGTGCGTCTCCAGGGGGATGGGATCGCTGGAGAACGAGTTCGCGCGCACGTCCGGGTCGTTCGCCCACTCGTGGTACAGGAGGAGGTCGGCGGCGTCGGCGCGCCGCAACCACAGGACCCCGGAGCCGCCCGCCGCCCCGGCGACCAGCGCCTCGCCGACACGCCACGCGCCGAGCCCATCGCACACGCGGCCGGCCGCCTCCCGGAGCGCTTTCGCCCGGGGCGCGTCGCGGAGCAGTGCGGCCAGGGCGGCCGCCAGCGCCGCCGGCCTGACCTCCTCGACGGGCCCGACGTCGACGACGAAGCCGGCGTCGGCCGCAGCCGCCACCACGCCGCGCTGGTTGGGCGCCACCGAGGTCACGATCGCTGGCAGGCCCAGGCAGCACCGCTCCCAGGTCGTGATGCCCCCCGCGCCGAGTGCCAGATCCGCCGCGGCCATGAGGGCGGCCATGTCCTCCACGTCCCCGAGACAGGTGGCGCCCCGACGCGCAGCGCAGCGGCCGGCGATGGCCGCCCGACGCTGGCTCGGGCCCCCCACCACGATGTCCACGCGCGGCACGGGCCACTCGAGGTCGTCGAGCGCGCCGAGCGCCAGTTCCGTCGCGCCGGCCGCGTCGTGGCCACCGAACGAGACCAGCAGCCGCCCCGTGCCGCCGTCCCGGGGTCTCGGGGAGCCGCGGGCATCGCGGAACTGGGTCCGGAGCAGCGCGTACCTCGGCCCGAGGAGACGCCGGCATGCGCCTGGCACGAGCGCCTCGTAGGGATCGCCCCCGCCCAGGACGTTCTGGTCGAGCAGCAGGTCGCAGTCGTGCCGGCGGTCGGCGAGGTCGTCGACCACCACGAGGCTCCTCGCCGACGCCTGGAGGGGGCTCTCCCAGCGCGCGTCGATCCCATAGTGATCCACGATGAGCCAATCGAAGGGCGCCCGGCGCCCCAGCCAAGCGCGCAGGGCGTCGAGATCGTGCTCCCAGAAGAACGGCTCCTGGTCGATCACCGGATCCGGATCCGGGGAGCCTCCGACGACACCCGCCGCGGTCACCCACGCCACCGTGTGGCCGCGGCGGCGGACGGCCTCCCCGCCGTGCCCCGCGAGGGGCCGGCACGCGAACACCACCTCGATCCCCCGCGCCCGCAGCGCGTCGGCCAGCGCCAGGCAGCGGCCGATGTGCCCCGAGCCGATCCGGAGCGAGGCGTCTGCGCGGATACAGGCAGAGCTCATGCCACGGCCCGACGGATCTCCTCCACGATGTAGTGGACGTCATCGGACCCGAGTCCCGGGTACATCGGGATGGAGATCTCTTCCGCGTAGAATCGCTCGGCGACCGGGCAGTCGCCGGGCCGGAAGCCGAAACGCTCCCGGTAGTAGGGCTGGAGATGCACCGGAATGTAGTGGACCTGGCAGTTGACGCCGGCCGCCTTCAAGCGCGCGAAGACCTCTGCGCGCGAGCGACCGATGCGCTCGAGACGGATGCGCAGCGGGTAGAGATGATACGCGTGGCTCGCGGCGGAGCGGCGCGCAGGGATCACGAAGCGGTCGTCGGTGGCGAAAGCCGCATCGTACTGCTCCGCGATGCGCCGCCGTGCCGTCAGGAAGCCGGAGAGCTTCCGGAGCTGGCTCACTCCCAAGGCGCACTGCAGGTCGGTGATCCGGTAGTTGAAGCCCAACTCGTGCATCTCGTAGTACCACGGGCCATCGTTCTGCCGCAGGCGCTTCTCGTCCTTCACCATGCCGTGCGTGCGCAGCGTCCTCACCCGCTCATCGAGCGCCGGATCGTCGGTCAGCACGGCCCCGCCCTCTCCAGTCGTGATGTGCTTCACGGGGTGGAAGCTGAGCACCACGATCTGCGCGCGCTTGACCCCGTAGCCGGGGTCGCCGTCGAGGGTCGCCCCCAGGGCATGGCAGGCGTCGTCGACGAGCTGGAACCCGTACCGCTGCGCGAGTGCTCCGAGGGCCGCCCAGTCGCAGGGGAGGCCCGCGTAGTCGACCGCCACCACGGCCTTCACTGAGGTGCCAGCGCGACGGTGCTGCTCGAGGCGTTCCTCCAGCCGCGCGGGATCGAGCGTGTAGGTGACGGGGTCGATGTCCACGAAGTCCGCGCGCGCGCCAGCGTAGAGGATGCAGTTGGCGCTGGCCAGGAACGTGATGGGCGTCGTGATCACCACGTCCCCGGGCCCCCATCCGAGCGCGAGCCCCGCGAGGTGCAACCCTGCCGTGCCGTTGGCCACGGCGGCGGCGTGGCGGGCACCGCAGGCCTCGCGGAGGGCCGCCTCGAACCGGCCGACTGCAGGCCCCTGGGTCAGCCAGTCCGATCGCAGCACCTCCTCGACGGCGCGGCGATCGTCCTCGTCTATCGACTGACGCCCGTATGAGTACGACCGCCCCACGGCTCAACTCTCATCGGCGAGCCCGAGCAAGTCGCGGAGCCCTTCGACCGTCAGCCAGCGGGTGTTGGTGTCGCTCGAGTACTTGAATCCCTCCGGGCATGGCTTCCCGCCCTGGTGATTGGTCTGCTCGACGTCCCAGAAGCGATGCTCCGGCTGGATCAGGAAGCAGTCGTCGAACTCCAACGTGCGCCGGGCGTCGTCCTCCGGCACCATGACCTCGTGGATCTTCTCGCCCGGACGGGCGCCCACGAACCGCTGCTCGCAGCGCGGCGCGACGGCGCGGGCGAGGTCCACGAGCCGCATGCTCGGGATCTTGGGGACGAACACCTCGCCACCGTGCATGCGGGCCAGCGAGTCGATGACGAACTGGACCCCCTGCTCCAGGGTGATCCAGAACCGCGTCATGCGCGCATCGGTGAGCGGGACGACCCCGGTCTCTCGGAGCTTGAGAAACAGCGGCACGACCGAGCCCCGACTGCCGACGACGTTGCCGTAGCGGACCACCGCGAAGCGCGTCTTGTTGACTCCCGAGTAGGCGTTGGCGAAGACGAAGAGCTTGTCCGAGCAGAGCTTGGTGGCGCCGTACAGGTTGATGGGGCTGGCGGCCTTGTCGGTGCTGAGCGCGATCACGCGCTGCACGCCCCGATCCACGGCCGCATCGATCACGTTGATGGCGCCGTTGACGTTCGTCTTGATCGCCTCGATCGGGTTGTACTCGCAGGCTGGCACCTGCTTGAGGGCCGCCGCATGCACCACGATGTCGACGCCGTTGAGCGCGCGCTGGAGGCGGTCACGATCGCGGACGTCGCCGATGAAGTAGCGGATGCACTCGTACTTGGACTCGGGGTAGACCTGCGCCATCTCCGACTGTTTGAGCTCGTCGCGGCTGAAGATGATGAGCTTGCGGGGATGGAACCGGGCGAGGACCATCTCGGTGAACTTCTTGCCGAAGGATCCGGTGCCCCCGGTCACCAATATCGTCTTGTTGTCCAGCATCTCGGTTGGCTCCTGCCTTGCCTTCCAGGGCCCGCCCCGCCGACTCCGCCGGTAGGCAACGACCGCCCTAGTCCCGCGCGGCCCCTCGCTCGCCCGTGGACGTTGGTGTCGCCCCGCCGCCCCGGTCCGTGTTCCGGCGAGTCGACGCCGGCAGGCTGCGCCAGAAGGGCGGGACCAGCACCCACGCCGCTCCCAGACACAGGCCCAGCAGCAAGCCCATCGCGGTGATCATGGCCCGCTTGGGGCGGCTCTTCATGGTCGGCAGCGTCGGCTGATCGAGGATCTGGAAGGTCGAGGTGTCGCGCGCCTCGCTCACTCGTGCCGACTCATAGCGCTGGGCCAGCATCACGAACAAGGTCTCCTGGACCTTGAGCTCGCGGAACAGTCGCTCGGCCTCGTGCCGGAGCTTCGGCACCGCGAGGGCCGCCGGGAAGATCCCCGTGCCGTTGTCCTTGGCGGCTCCGCGGTTCCGGGGCGCCTTCCCGGTCGCGGCCTGCGAGGCGGGAGCCGGGGCCTCCTCCAGGGAGTGCAGCTTGCCCTGCAGGACGCCGATCTGGCGACGCAGCTGCGCGCCCGTGGACTCGTCGCGCGACGAGAAGCCGTCGTGGTAGCCCAGCTCCACTTGCTTGGCGAGCAGCTCGCCGCGCAGCGCCGCCATCGACGCGACCACGGCCTTGCTCTGCTCGGGCAAGTCGACGACCTTGTGCGTCTCCTGGAACTCGCGCAGTCGGCGCGACGCCTCCTCCAGGTCGCGACGCGCCTCGGCGACCCGCTGCTCCAGGAAGCGCCGCTCCTCCGTCGCCGACGAACCCGTTACGCGGCGAAACACCCGGTTGCCGAACTCCCCGAAGAAGGCGGTCATCTCCCGGGCGACCTGTGGGGAACGATCCTCGCAGGAGAGGACCACCACGCCGGGCTTCTTGTCGACCCTCACGCTGCAGTGCTCCCACAGCTCCGTGCGCGCTTCCTCGAGGTAGCGGACGTCGTATCGCTTCACCAGGTCGAACTTGGTGATGACGGCGTCTGTCACCGACGTGCTGCGCAGCACCGCCCCGATGCGCTCGACGTCCGAGCCGCCCAGCCCCAGGTCGGAGGCGAGATCCATGGGGGACGACGACATGAGGCTGCTCCCGCCGCCCAGCAGCGGGAGCGCTCCGCCCCCTTTCGGCGCCGTGGAGGGCACGACGGCGAGGTATGCCGTGTACCACTTGGGCACCAGGAAGACGTACGCCACCACGATCGCGGTGGCGACGCAAGCCACCACGAGAACCCGGCGCCAGCCGGCTCGCAGGGTGGCGAGCGCCTCCTGACCGCTGAAAGTTGGTGCTCTCATCGTCGCGCCGCGATCGCCAGCGCCGCCGCGGCGACCGCCAGGCTGGCAACGCTGATCACGATCTGCACCATTTCGCCTGGCGAGAAGGTGCGTTCGGGGACCACGATCGTGTCGCCAGGCTCGAGGGCCGGGCGCCGCTTGTACGTCTTCAACTGACCCTCGGTCGTGACCACCCGGATGTTGCTGCGCGACTGCGCCATCTTGGTGGTGCCGCCGGCGTTCGCGACGTACTCGTCGATGCTCAGCTTGGGGTTGAACTGGAACACCCCGGGCTTCATGACCGCGCCCTGCACCGCCACGGCGTGGCGCTTGAACGGCACCGAGACCTGGTCCCCCATCTCGAGGTGCACGTCCGCCGCGAAGTCGCGCTTCACGAGCAGCGCGTCGAGATCGACCGGAATGACCTTGATGGCCAAGCTGCCGTTGGGCCCGCGCGTCGTGCGGACGATGTAGGCCCGCTTGAGGTCGGCCGACGGTCCGACCCCGCCGGCGCGCTCGATCACCGTGCGGACGGTGTCGCCCTCCTCGAAGGGGATGCGTTGCGCCGCGGTCGCTTCGTCGGTTGACTTGCCTCCCGCTATGGCCCCGAACAGGTAGATGCTCCGCTGCAGCTCCTCCTGCGCCGGGACGTAGACGCGATCCTCGTCGCGCAGCGGCACGGCCGGCAGGCTCCCGCGGGTCCGGTCGAACTTCACCAGGAGCTGCTCGTCCTGCTCCTGGGCGTTGCGCCGCACCACCCGGATCGGCAGCCGGCTCGTGACGCTCGACTGGAGGCCTCCCGCGAGCTCGACGGCCTCGGCCAGGTCCTTGCCCCTCACCAGCTCGTAGCGCCCGGGACGATTGACGCCGCCGGTCACGACGACCGCGACCTCCTCGAATGGGACGCGGATCACGTCTCCGTCGAGCACGTAGGGGTTGAGCCCCTTGTCGCCCGTCAGGTAGTAGCGGGCCAGATCTGCTGTGACGACCTTGCCGTCGCGGCGCCGCACCTCGATCCGGCGCAAGGAGCCGCCGCGACCCCGCACCTCCGTGCCGACCGCGACGCGAGCGTCCGCGGTCTCCCGGGCCTGGGCCGCGCGCTCGATCTCACGGACGCCTCCGGCGCGGTCCAGGACGCGACTCACCCGCTCGGTGGCGTTGGCCAGGTAGATGCCTGGCTTCGCGACCGCGCCGACGAGATGCACGAGGAACGAGCGTGGCAGCGACAGGGCCACGTCGTGATTGAGGCCCGGGTAGTAGCGCTGGAGCGTCTTCCGGATGGCGGTCCGCGCATTGGCGAGCGATTTCCCCGCGGTCTCGACGTAGCCGACCTTGGGGATGAAGAGCCGCCCGGTCAGCCCCACGCTCTGGCGGAGGACGTAGCTCTGCTGGCCCCAGAAGTGCAGCTCGAAGTGGTCGCCGGCGCCACAGATGTAGGTGTCCGGATCCAGGGGCTCCTCGAGCGGGAAGGCGCCGAGCTGGCGCTCGGGCACCCGCTCGGACCCCGCCTTCTCCTGGTCGGTCACACGCTGCCGAGGCTCGAAGAGTGGCCGTATCGGAGTGGGCGGAAGCACCTGTGGCGTCTGCGGCTTGGCCTTTTCCTCGTCCTCCGGCGTCTGTGCCGAAGCTACGACTGGGTACAGGGCCACCGCCGGCACGAGCACGGCAGTCACAAGCCCGAGGAGAGGGCTGCGTCTGAGTCCCCACATGGGCGTCGGCATACTATTCGTGGGGGTGACGACCTGTCAAGTAAGGTCGTGAGAGAATAGGCGTTTTCGGGAGGCCGGGGTTTCGGCCGCACCGAGCTCCGCGTGCTTCCGACGGAGCCACGGCGTCAGGGCGAAGACCGCGGCGGCCAGGCCGATCCCGGCGAAGCTGTCGACGATCCAGTGGTGCCGCAGGTAGATCGTCGAGAGCCACAGGCTCACGACCAGCGGCAGGAAGACGAGGAACATCCACGGCCCCCCCACGCCGCGGCGGTGGCGCCACGCGTAGAAGAGCGCGGTGGCCGACAGCGCGCAGTGGAGCGAGGGGAACGAAGCGTGCACGGCGTCGGGGTTCACGCGGTCCCAGGCCCCCTGCGTCGCCTCGAAGAAGCCGAACCGCCCCGTGAGCCGCGGCGGGTCGAAGAGGGGGATGATCTCGGGGCAGAAACGTGGCGGGCCGGCCGGGAAGAGGATGAAGAGGATGAAGCCCGCGTACATCACCATGATCACGCCGAGCATCAGCTCGTGGAAGTCGTCGCGCCGGCCGCGCACGTACAGCGTGGTCGCCAGCGTCAGGGGGATGATGAAGTAGAGGCAGTAGGCGAAGGCGAAGTAGTCGGTCAGCCACGGGTCGGCGAAGCGCTGCGCCCACAGGACCGGCTCCACCCCGAAGAGCCTGACGTCGAGCGCGTAGAGCTGGAGATCGATGGGGTGCGGCCGGATCAGCCCGGTGAACGCCCGCAGGTTCTCGTAGACGAACACGAGCAGGATGGGCGGCAGCCAGTCGCGCACCGTGAGCAGCGCGCGTCGGCGCACGTCGCGACGCACTGCCCGATCGCGCGCGGCGAGGCCGCGCCACCGCGCGGCGAAGCTCACCGCCACGATCACGAGGAGGACGAGCGTCGGCCAGATGACCGAGCCCTCGAGCAGCCGCCAGCGCCCACCGTACACCACCGTCAGGACCACGAGGCCGAGGGAGAACACGCCGAGCATGAGGAGGTCGAGGCCGACGCGCGCCAGGGCGCGCCGCCACCACGCCCCGGGCGCGGGAGGCGGGGCGGGCGCGACGCCTGGCTGCCGGTGATCCACGGGGGGCTCCAGGTGGCCCACCATGCCCGACAGCTACGGCGACGTCAATCTCCCGGCGTCGCCGTCGCCTGCGCCCTCCGGCGTGGAGCCCGCCGCGTGTACCACTGCCCCGCGAGCTGAGCCGCATTCACGCCCGAGGGCATCGAACCCGCGGACCATCCAACCGAAGCACCCGACCGCGCCGCGGTGACTGGGAGGCTCGCGGTGACAATCCGAATTCGTGGCCGCCGGGGCTTCGTGTGGACCTTCGCCGCCCCGGTCGCGATCGTCCTTACCTTCGCCGCACAGGCGGCGGTCGTCAGCACCGGCGCGGCGACCGGGACCGGGCTCGGGTCCGGTGCGTGGGTG
>JACRCY010000600.1 GCA_016218785.1 Deltaproteobacteria bacterium | reverse complement strand
CGCCGGCGCCGGCGCCGCCGGCCGCGACGGCACCGACGATCGTCCAGACCCACCACTTGCGGTACCACCGTGAGGCGGCCGGCCCGCCCGTGTCGCGCACGCCGCCGCCCCCGTCCACGTGGGGCGGCGCCACCATGAACACGAACGGCTCCTGGGGGCTCCCGAGCGCGGCCAGCTCGCTCTCGAGCTGATCCAGGGCCGTCACGTAGTACTCGATGCGGGTCCCACCGCGCACTCCCTTGAGGAACGTCGCCGGAACCTCGAGCGCGCCGGCGCGCGCCGGCGCGCGGGTCATCGAGTAGGCGCCCTGACCCGCGAGCCGGTAGGAGAGCGCGAACTGCGCGATCATCTCCAGGGGATCCGACTCGATGGTGATCGCGATCCGCGCCGGCTGATCCTTCTGCACGTCGCCGGGCGGGACGTGGGCGATGGTGAGCGGCCGCTTGCCCTGCCAGAATCTCCTGGCGCCGGCGAACGCCGCCGCGGTCACCTTGTCGGTGCCCTCCGGCAGCAGGAAGCCGGGATCCAGCGCCAGCACTCGTCGGAACGCGTCGGTGGCCGCCTCCGCCTGTCCGAGCCTCCCGGAGATGAGCGCCCGCTTCTCGAGCGCGGCGATGAGCACGTCGCGCGGGTTCTGGCGCGAGGCCAGCACCCGGTCGATCACCAGGCCCGCCTCCTTGGCGGAGCCGTCGAAGAGGAGCTGCTCGGCCAGCAGCAGACCCTCGCGCCCCACCGCCTTCGAGATGAGCTGCTCGCGCCGCCGCTGCGCCTCCGCGGCGAGCGTCTTCTGCAGCTGGATCACGAGTTGCTGCGCGGCCGGCCGCTTGCCCGCGTTCGGCGGTGCCTCGCGCAGGAATGCCTGGTAGAGGTCCACGGCCTTCTTGAGGTGATCGAGGGTCTTGGTCGTCTCATAGAGGCGGCGGTAGCACTGCGCGATGTCGAACAGCATCGTCGGGAACTTCATGATGCGGTACGACTGTTCGAAGCGCTTGGCGGCCTCGTCGAACTTGCCGAGCTGGTAGGCCGCGGCGCCCTCGGTGTACGCCTTGCGCGCGCGATCCAGCTCCGCGCGCGACGGCGCCGCCTCGCCCTGGCCGAAGGCCGGCGTGCCGCAGAGCACCGCCGCGAGGATCGCGAGGCTAGGGCAGATCCTGGATCGCATAGATGACCCCTCGCTTGGTGCCGCCGCCCGCAGCGTCGGGCGCACCGACGATGATCTCGTCCAGCGGGTCCCCGATGTCGAGGTTGCCACAGAGGACGTACGCGCCCAGGTGGTCGCCCTTGGCGGCGCCGAAGATAGTCAGGGGCCCGGGCGTCGTCGCCAGCGCCAGCGACCGATGTTCCCCCGGCGTGAGCGTGCCGATCTCGCTGCCGAGGAGGACGAAGGCCGCGCCGGCCTCGGTCCGCGAGCCGTCGGCGCCGCCCGACTTGGGCGCCCCGATGAGCAGGTCGGCGGCGGCGTCGCCGTCCAGGTTCCCCGTGGCGAGGGCCGTGCCGAAGGAGGCCCCGGCGGGTCCGGTGACCACGAGGTCGAACTGGCTCTGGCTGACGTCCAGCACGCTCCCGTCCAGCGTCGGCGACAGCACGTAGACGTTCGGGCTCTGTCCGGTGCCCACGATCAGATTGCGCGCGCCATCGCCGTCGAGGTCCGCGAGCGCGACCGACCAGCCGAACCACGAGCCGGGGGGACCGACGATGCGCGAGTCGACCTGCGCCGGCTGCGAGAGGTCGATGACGGCGTCGACGATTACCCGCTCGTCCTTCACGACGTGGACGCTGCCCCTGCCGTTGCCCGCGTCGAGATAGGTCCCGAGGACGATCTCGGCCTTCTGGTTGCCGTTCAGGTCGGCGGCCGCGAGCGCGAGGCCCAGCTGCGCCGAGGACGAGGGGGCCAGGATCGTGGCGTCCTGCTCGCCGCCTGCGCCCGGATCTCCGGCCACGATCTGGGATGCCGGCGTCTGGCTGCCGAACACGAGGTAGACCCGACCGGCCCCCGCCGCCGCGCCCGGCGCCCCCACGATCAGATCCAGGTACTGCGTCGAAGTCACGTGCGCCAGGGCCACGGCCATCCCCAGGGATTCCTGCCGCGCCCCGCCGTAGACCTCCATGTCGGGCGGGCTGGTCCCGAGATCGATCGATCCGGCGCTGGCCAGGCGCCCGCCCAGGATGAGGTAGGCGGCCCCGGCACCGGTGAGGCTCGCGGGGCTGGTGGCGTTCTTCGCGGTCACGACCAGATCGTCGATGCCGTCGCCGTTGAAGTCGCCCACGGCCACCGCGTCGCCGAGCGACTCGCCCGCCCGGGTGCTGAAGGTAATGGTCACGTTGGCGCTGGTGGTGTCGAGGTCGGTCACCAGGCTCCAGTTCGGAGCGTAGAAGAGGTACACGACCCCCGCGGCCGGCGCGGCCGCGACCAGGTCGCAGCAGTTCTGGCGGAACTTGCCGACCGCGAGCGGCACCAGCTTGTCGTTGTCGACGGCGCCGCTGATCGTGAGGATCTTGGGCGTCTCTGGCGGGGTGGCGAGGTCGATGGTCCCCAGCGGCTCCGCCGTGCACCCCGGGAGACTGCACGCGAAGGCGAGGGTCACCTCGGTGCGTCGGCTCCCATCGAGGTCCACGGGGTCGGACCGGGGGGCCCGCCCCACGACCCGCCCGTCGGACTGGTACATCGTGCCGCTCAGACGCACCGTGAGCGGGTTCGCGCCCGTGGGCTGCAGCAGCACGTCGAACGCGGGGCCGATGGCGAAGTCCGGCGCGACGAAGCGCAGCTCGACGGTGCGGCCGTCGCTGTGGACCTGCACGCCCGACTCGGTCGGCAGGTCTCCCGCGGGCCCGAGTGAGCCGCGCGTGGCCTCCAGCGTGACGACCACACGACTGACGGACGGCACCGCCTGCGGGTCGACGACCACGTGCAGGGCCAGCCCGGGGTTCGTCTGCTGGCAGCCGGCGGCCCCGATGGCCCCCCCGATGGCCCCCCCGATGGCCCCGATGATGCTGGCGATGAGATAGACCGCGACGGGCAGTCGCATGATGGGCGCGATCGTGCCGTCGGTCCGGCGGTGTCGTCAAGGGGAATTCTCGACGCCGGCGACGGAGACTGGGCAATGCCGACGGGAGCGTGCTACAATGAATGGCTGCAGAGATGCGCTGGGGTGGCGTGACGAACACGTGAGTACCCTCATCAAAGACGCGGCGGCGGGGGCGGGCAAGCCGGTGTTGCCCGCGCGCCTCGGGAAGTACGAGCTCCTGCGCCACCTGGCCACGGGGGGGATGGCCGACATCTTCCTGGCGCGCGTCTCCGGGATCGAGGGGTTCGAGAAAATCGTCGTCGTCAAGCGCATCCTCGCGGAATTCGTCGGCAACAAGGAGTTCGTCCAGCTCTTCCTGGACGAGGCGCGGCTGGCCGCGACCCTGCATCACCCCAACGTCGCGCAGGTCTACGACGTGGGCATCGTCGGCGGGCAGTACTTCTTCGCCATGGAGTTCGTCCACGGCGAGGACGTGCGGGCGATCCTCAAGACGCTCGCCCAGCAGAAGGAGACGATCCCGCTCGCCGAGGCGCTGAGCATCGTCCAGGGGGTGTGCGCCGGTCTCCACTACGCCCACGAGAAGGTCGGCTACGACGGGCGCTCGCTCGGCATCATCCACCGCGACGTCTCCCCGTCGAACGTGCTGGTGAGCTACGACGGCTCGGTCAAGCTGCTCGACTTCGGCATCGCCAAGGCCACCACCCGCACCGTGGAGACGCGCTACGGCTCCATCCGCGGCAAGGTGAGCTACCTGTCGCCCGAGCAGTGCCGCTGCGAGGCGCTCGACCGGCGCAGCGACGTCTTCTCGGCGGCCATCGTCCTCTACGAGCTGACCACCTGCCACAAGCTCTTCGGTGGCGCCAGCGACTTCGAGATCATGAAGCGCATCGTGGAGACGCCGGCGCCGCCGCCCTCGGCCCGCGTGAAGGGCTACCCCTTAGACCTCCAGAAGATCGTCCTCAAGGGGCTCGCGCGCGACCGGGACCAGCGCTACCAGAGCGCGCAGGAGCTGCAGCTCGCGCTCGAGGACTTCGCCCGCGAGCACAAGCTCGCCGTCTCGCCGATCCACCTCGCCCGCTTCATGGAGAGCACCTTCGAGGAGAAGATCAAGGCCTGGAAGGAGGCCCAGCTCGCCGGCAAGGGGCTCGGCGAGCACCTGATCACGGCCCTGCCGGGTAAGGGCACCGGCACGCCCTCGGCGCCCTCCCCGGGCGTCCTCGCGGCCGGCGCCCTCGAGGCCGAGGCCCAGGCCGAGGCCGAGGCCCACGGGGAGTCGTTCCAGCCGACCCGGGCCGACGTGCCCTCGGAGATCGCCAAGCGCACGGGGCAGTCCACGAAGCTCCCGGCGCTGCCCGAGCTGGCCCCGCCGCCGAAACGCACGCCGCTGATCGTCGGCGGCCTCGTCGCGGCCGCGGTCATCGCCGGGGTTGCGCTGGCACTTGGCCTGCGCAGCCCGAAGCCGGCGGCGGCGCCGCCGGTGGCCACGTCGGCCACCGTGCAGGTGGAGAGCGAGCCCACCGGCGCCGCGGTGTTCGTGGACGGGCGCCGCGAAGGGGTGACGCCGGCTCGCCTCCCGGTGGCGCGGCAGCGCGCCGTCCGCCTGCGGCTGGAGCGGGACGGCTACCAGCCGTTCGAGGAGTCGCTGACGCTCGGCGCGAACGAGACCGGACGGCTGGTCAGGGCAGCCCTGGTCGCCGCCACGCCCGCGGGCGGCCGGATCGTGGTGAAGACCAACGTCAAGAAGGCGACCTGGAAGCTCGACGACCGGCCGGTGGGCGACGGGACCGGGCAGCTCAGCCTGGCCGACGTGCCCCCTGGATCCCACAACCTCTCCGTCGAGTCCGAGGGGCATGAGCGCCGCGCCGGGCCGGTGGAAGTGACGCCGAGGGGCTTGGCCTCGGTGGTGTGGGATCTCAAGCCCACGGTTGCGCCGGGCGCCAAGAAGCCCCGCCCGCCGAAGGGGCCGGGCAAGCCGGGCAAGCCGGGCCGCGACATCGACGACATCGGGGGCTGGCCGCCGCGTTAGTGGCGCCTGCCGGCGCCACTAACGCGGTCTATCTAGGGGAGGGCGTGCCGCCCTCCCTCGCCGGGCAAAGCCCGGCGAGCCTCCCTCCCTGCTGCGGCGCGCCTCGCGCT
>JACRCY010000631.1 GCA_016218785.1 Deltaproteobacteria bacterium | reverse complement strand
TTGTATACACCTGTCGAAACGGCTCGTCAAGCCTGCAATTCAGGCCCTGTGTCCAGTCATTATCAGACGGTGACCCACCAGAGAGCAGCCGCGGGCCGGTGCTGGCCTGTTGTTGTATACGCTGTGCGAAGCCGCGGGACACAGGACTGCCCGACGTGCTACCGACGACAAACCGCGGTCAAGATCGGTGGGGAGATAGCGCCGGGAGCCCCCGGCGCGGTAAACTCACGCTAGCGCTTGCCGCGGGGGCGGGGGGGCGACTGCGGGGCGGGCGCCTGGGTCCTGTTCCTACGCAGCTCCTGCTCGGCGCGGACCCAGTCGTCGAAGTCGTGGCCGTGCTCGCCGCCCCGCGCGAGGAAGAGCTGGTAGGCGCGTTCGGCGACCGCCTTGGAATCCACATGCGTCTCGGTGTTCTTCATGGTGACCTCCTGCGTCCCGGACCCAGTGGGTCCGTCCGAAGGCTACCACCATGAAGGGTCGGGTCAAGAAGAGAGCTACACGTGGGGCGGCAGCCCACACTCGAGCGCGGGATCGTCCAGCCATCTCGCGCGTATGCGGAGGGTAGATGGCCGGCTCCTCGTTGCAGGTAGCGGTGGCCACGCTGGCGCTCCTGCTCGGGCCCGCGGGCGCGCGGCCGCCGCGCGCCGCCGAGGATCTGCACGACGGCCTCGGCACCATGCGCCACCGCGCCGAGGTCCGCCTCGCGGGCGGGCGCGTGCTCGGCACGCCGGGGGCCGGCGCCGTGGATCAGTTCGGCATCCTGCCGTCGGTCTTCCGCGTGTCGCTGCGCCGCGACGACACCTTCCTCGGCCACCTGACGGGCTACTTCCTGGTGCCCGAGGTCTTCGGCTCGGCGGGCCCGGGCGCCAACCACCAGACCGAGCGCTTCACCGGCGCCGACTGCGCCGACGTGCTCACCGGCGCGCTGCGGCGCATGGGGCACGACCGCGTGTGGCACACGCACGTCGCGGGCCTGACGAAGTACGCGCGCGTCGTGGCCGGGCCGGTGCAGCTCGACGACCGCGGCGCGGCCCCGGCGCCCGTCACGGGCGTGCAGGTCGGCGATGTCATCCGCATCCGCTACGGCACGGCCGGCGAGTGGGTCACCCGCCGCGGCTGGGATCACGTGGCCGTGCTCTACGAGGACCGCAGCGACCCGGCGGGCCCCCACCGCGGCCAGCCCGACGGCCGGCTCGACGGCTTCGACCTCGTGGTCCACATGGGCCACCCGCGGCTCCAGGTGGAGCCGCTCGAGCGGCAGACGCCGGCGCGCATCGACGTGCTGCGCTGGGACCCGCGGCGGCTCGGGCCCCGGCGGGCGCGCGCGGCAGGGGAGTAGGGCGTCTCGCACCCCGGCCGCACGCGGGCCGTGCACCGGGCCGCGGGTTGAGCTACCCTGAGGAGCGCTGGTCGGGCGTGACCGGGGCGCCCGCGGGGCCGACGATGAGCAAGACCCACGACGGCAAGAGCGCGCACACCGGCGGTCGCCGGGTCGGCAAGTACGAGTTCATCGATTGCGTGGCCGAGGGGGGGATGGCCTCGGTGTGGCGCGGCGTCATGCATGGCGCCGCCGGCTTCTGCCGCCCGGTCGCCATCAAGCGCATCAAGCCGGACCTGCTCAAGTCGCCGGAGTTCGTGGCCATGTTCGTGGAGGAGGCGCGCGTCGGCTCGCAGCTCTTCCACGCCAACATCGCCCAGGTCTACGACTTCGAGCAGGACGAGCACGGCGCCTACTTCCTGGTGATGGAGTGGGTCGAGGGGCTCGACTTCCGTCGCTACCTGCAGACGTACGCCGACCTGAAGCAGCGCGCGCCCTGGCCGCTGGTGGTGGCCGTCGGCATCGAGACCGCGCGGGCCCTCAGCGCCGCGCACGAGCGGGTCGACCCGAGCGGCCGCAAGGTGTCGGTCATCCACCGCGACGTCACTCCGCAGAACATCCTGCTCGGCGTCAACGGGCTCGTGAAGCTGACCGACTTCGGGCTGTCGCGCGCCCTGGACCGGGCGGCCACGACGCACCCCGACATCGTCAAGGGCAAGCTCGCCTACCTCGCCCCCGAGGTCGCCAACCTGCAGCCGGCCTCGCCGCAGAGCGACATCTTCTCCTTGGGCGTGGTGCTGTGGGAAGCGTTCGCCGGGCGTCGCCTCTACGAGGGCGTCACCGACGTCGAGGTGCTGCTCAAGGTGCGGCAGGTGGAGATCCCGCCGCTCTACCGCTTCCGGACCGACCTGCCGCGGGATCTGGTGCTCGCGGTCGAGCAGGCGCTCGCGACCAGGCCGGAGGATCGATTCGCGTCGGCGCGCGAGCTGCTGCGCGCGCTCGCCAAGGTCCTGCGCGGCATCAACCAGTCGACCGATTCCTACGCCATCGCGAGCAGCGTCATCGAGGCGCGCTGCATCCTGGGCACGCCGCCGCCCAACCTCTTCGCGCCGCCGCCCGGCGCCGCCGGGCCACCGAAGGCCAGGACGGGCAAGTTCCCCCGGCCGAAGACGGGCCGGGGCCTGAAGCCGCCGCCCCTGCCGGGCAGCAAGTCGCACCCCGCGACCAAGGACCTGAAGCCGCTCTCGGACGAGGAGCTGGCGGAGCTGCTGGACGAGGAGTAGGGGCGCTAGTTCCCGAAGATCGCGACACTGACCACGGACGAGCTGGGGAAGCCGCCGAGGTTGTGGGTCAGGCCGAGGGTGGGGTTCTTGATCTGGCGCGGGCCCGCCTTCTGCTGCAGCTGCTTGTAGACCTCGTACATCATGCGGATGCCCGAGGCGCCGATGGGGTGGCCGAAGCACTTGAGGCCGCCATCGGCCTGGCTCGGCACCTGGCCCTCGCGGGCGAAGAACCCCGCCTCGATGTCCTCGCGGGCCCGGCCGCGCGGCGAGATCTGCAGGTCCTCGTAGGTGCACATCTCGGTGATCGAGAAGCAGTCGTGCAGTTCCATCAGTGACAGCTCCTCGCGGGGGGTCTTGATGCCAGCCTCGGCGTAGGCGCGCTGGCCCGCGCGGGACGTGGTCTCGATGGACGTCCCCTTCCAGCCGCTGAACGCCTGCTCCTCCCCCGACGACGCCGCGACCTGCAGCGCCTTGACGTAGATGGGGTCGGGCCGGAGCTTCTTCGCGATCGCGGGCGTGGTGACGATGGCGCAGGCCGCGCCGTCCGAGACGCCGCAGCAGTCGAAGAGCCCGAGCGGGTCGGCGACGATCGGTGCCTTGAGCGCCTGCTCGACGGTGATCTCCTTGCGCAGGTGTGCCTTGGGGTTGAGCGCGCCGTTGCGGTGGCTGTTGCAGGAGATCCGCGCGAGCGTCTCGCGCCCTTGGTCGCGCGTGAGCCGGTAGGCGTCGAAGTAGCGCGTCGCCAGCATGGCGAAGCCGCCCGGCGCAGTCAGGTTGGGGAAGGTGAGGCGCTTCAGCGTCCCGAGGAGGCCGCCGAAATCGGGCAGGCCGCCGTAGCCCGTGTCCTTGAGCTTCTCCACCCCCATGGCGAGGGCGAGGTCGCAGGCCCCCGCGGCCACCGCGTAGCAGGCGCCGCGGAAGCACTCGGTGCCCGAGGCGCAGAAGTTCTCCACGCGCGACACCGGGATGAACGGCAGCCGGAGCGCCTGGGCCAACGCCAGGGCGCTCTTGCCGGTCGAGATCTCCTCGAAGCAGGTGCCCAGCCAGGCGGCCTGGAGGTCCTGCTTCTCGATGCCGGCGTCCTGCAACGCCTCGATGAGGGCGGTGACCATCAGGTCCTCGGCGCCCTGGTTCCAGTGCTCGCCGAACTCGGTGCAGCCCATGCCGACGATGCAGACCTTGTCCTTGATCCCGCTGGCCATGGCTATGCCTCCTTCCCCTGCGGAACCCTCCCGGGGTTCCGCACCTCCCGCGAAGGGTCCGCGCCGGCAGAGCCGTCGCGTACCCCCGCGTCGGCCGGGTGGCCGCCGCGCACCGGGCGCACTTTCCAGAAGTAGCCCGACACCGCCCGTTGCTCGTCGAGGTACTTGCGACGGAAGGTCGGCTCGACCGCCTGGCCCACCTTCACCTCCTGGAGCACGCAGTCGGTGAAGTCGAGCTGCAGGCGGCCGCCGCCCTCGAAGTCGACCAGGCCGTAGACCGCGGGCGGGTCGAGGCTGAAGGCGAGGTTGTCGCCGGTGAAGGTGAAGATCGTGCCCGACCGGCTGGCGAAGCCGTAGGGCTCCATCTGGTCGACGGCCCCGCACTCGGGGTGGATGCAGATCCGCTGCGGCGGGTACTGCGGCGTGCCGCACTTCGTGCAGCGCGCGCCCTGCAGGCCGAGCACCGCCTGGCGCTCGCGGTAGAGCACCGAGTGCGCCGTGGGCGGATTGGCCTCGCCGCGGATGCCCACCTCGAGGGGGAGCAGGTGGCGGTAGACCGCGTACCGCTCGTAGGAGCCGAGGTCGCGGCGCGCCGCCAGGTGGCCGGCGACGCCGCGGTGCGCGGTACGGGCGGCGGCGAGCTTGTCGGTGGCGCGGAAGAGGAGCGCGTCGGCGCCGCTGCCGAAGCCGCACACCGCGATGAGGTCGCCGGCCTTCGCCGTCTCGAGCGCGCCGACCAGCATCATGAGGGGCAGGGCGGTGCCGCAATCGCCGATGGTGTCGGCGTAGGCGTCCTGGAACCGCTCGGGGGCGATGCCGGCCTTCTTGGCGAACCCGCCGAGCACGCGCGCCGGGCAGGCGATGGCCCAAGTGGCGATGTCCGCCGGCTTGACCCCGGTCCGCTCGCCGAGCGCCGCGAGCGCCTTCGGGATCATCGCGCCGTACCCCTCGGTCTGCACCCAGCGCTCCTCCCAGACGCGGTCGAAGCGGTCGGCCTCGCCGCGCACGTGGTCCGGGAAGTCGGCGGTGACGCAGGCCGCGCCCACGAACTCGGCGATGACGTCCTTGTGCCCCACGGCGACGGCCGCGGCGGCGTCACCGAAGAGGTGCTCGGCGGCGCTGCCCATCTTGCCCAGGCGGGTGTCGGCGGCGAGCACCAGCGCGTCCCCGGCGGAGCCGGCGGCGACCGCGTCGAGGGCGGCCCACAGGGCGCTGGTGCCGGCGCGCAGCGAGCCCGAGAAGTCGGCCACGCGCGCGCTCGCGCCGCAGGAGAGCGCCTCGGCGGCGATGGCCGCGTTCAGGCGCTCCCGGTAGGGGAGGGTGGTCGAGGCGAGGAAGAGGGCATCGGTCCGGGCGCCGCCCGGCAGGCAGTCGCGGCCCGCCGCGACCGCCATGGTGAGCGTGTCCTCGTCGTGGTTGGCCACGGCCTTCTGCCCGCGCGCCACGCCGAAGGTCGCCGGGCTATACCACCCCATCGCCCCGAAGATGGCCTTGCGCTCGAGGACCAGCCACGGCACGTAGCCGCCGAAGGAAGTGATCCCCGTCATGGCACCGCTCCTTTCGTGCCGGAACTTAGCCCGCCGGCGACGGCCCTGTAAAGAGGCCCGTGCCCGCTGCGGGCCCGCTGCGGCGGCGCAACGGCGGGCGCCGCAGGGGCCCTCGGCCCAGGTGACGCCACCGTCGGGCGGGCCATGCCCCCTCGAACTTCCGAGGAAGTTGGCGGGCGGATGACCTGGTCCATGCCCGGCCGGACTTCCGACTCCGTCAAGCGGAAGTTGCCCCCAGGATAGCCTGGCGCGGCTGCGGTTCACTGTTCCCGCGGCCACCCCGCCTTCCCGGCATGACCTGCGCGGGCGTACACTTCTGGGGAGACGGCGCGGCAGTGGAACCCGGCCGGTGCCACCTCGCACCGCGCGCCGATCCGCGGAGGCTTTGTGATGAGGCGATGGGGGGCCCTCGTGATCATGATCGCAGGCGCGCTCGTTTTCCCGGCCCCGGCGCGCAGCGAGACCCCCCCGGGACACTACGATCGCACGCCGCCGCTCGACGCAGGTGCAGCCTGCTTCAGCGACTACGCGTGCGCCTCGGGCTTCTGCGTCGACGGCGTGTGTTGCGGGACGACCTGCCCCGGCACCTGCCACCAGTGCAACCGGCCGGACACGCTCGGCACGTGCGCTCCGGCGCTGGCCGGCACGGATCCCCGCGGCGCCTGTCCCGGCAGCGGGCCCTGTCGGGCGACGTGCAATGGGAGCGGGTTGTGCGCCTACCCCGGTGACGACGTCGTGTGCGAGGCCGCCGAGTGCATCCGCGACACCAGCAGCGTGAAGCGGGGCCGGACCTGCGATGGACGGGGCTGGTGCGTCGATCGTGGCACCCAGGACTGCGCTCCCTTCACGTGTCGGGCCGGCTCTTGCCCCACGACGTGCGTCAGCGGCGCCGACTGCGCGATCGGCGCAATGTGCCTGGGAACGAGCTGCGGCGAGAGTCGGCCGGCGGGCGCACCCTGCTTCTCGGCGGCGGAGTGCGCCTCGGGCTCCTGCGCACACGGCGTCTGCTGCGACACGGAGTGCACCGGGATCTGCGAGCGCTGCGACCAGCCCAATCCGGCCGGAATCGTCGACGGCACCTGTCGCGTGCTCGAGGGTCAGTCACCCTCCGGGGCCTGCCCCGGGCAGGGCCTCTGCGTCGGGGAGTGCTCGGCCCAGGGCATGTGTGCGTGGCCGAGTTCGGCCCTCCCGTGTGATCTCTGCGTGGCCTGCGATGGAGCCGGTGCGTGCAACGCGCTGCCCGACTCGAAGGACGACATCCGCTGCGGCGACATGCATTGCGGCATGTCGAGCGGCCCGTGCATGACGCTGGAAGCCGGTCCGCGGTGCGTGGGCGTGCGGAGCTGCGCCACCCCCGGCACCGGCAGCGCGTGTACCGTCCGCGTCAATCGGCCCGACGGAACCAGCTGCTGGGCGGCCGAAGGCCTCAACCACGGCGGCATCTGTCTCGCCGGCGCATGCGTGCCCACCATCCCCGATGGCGGCCTCCCCGATGGCGGCCTCCGCGATGCGGCCTCCGAGCCTCAGGACTCGCTCTCCGACCGCGACGAGCGCCGCTACGCCGTCTGCGGCTGTACCGTCGACGAGCGCCCCGGGCTCGGCCTCGGCCCTGCGCTCCTCGCCCTCGCGGCGCTGGCGCTGCGCGTGCGGCCAGGCCGTACCCTCCTGATGGGGGGCAAACGCGACGAAGTGTCACGTTAGCGGGGGGATGGCCGCGCCCATCCCGGGCAGAACGAGACGCTTCGTCGCGTTGGAGCCGCTCGGCGCCCGCGCCAAGGTCGTGAGGCTC
>JACRCY010000630.1 GCA_016218785.1 Deltaproteobacteria bacterium | reverse complement strand
CGATGAGGGTATCTGGCACGGCTGCCTCTCGCATGAGGATTGGTTTGCACCTACCTCATCGCAGAAGTCAGCCGTGCCGTCTATTTTCCTGCGCGTCGTCGAGCCGCTCAAACGAGGCGGAAAAAGTGCGCAAGTCGAGGCCAGGAATGAAGCCAGGAATGAAGCCAGGAATGAAGATCGAAGAGAAGGTCGCCCTCTGCGCGATCAAGCACGACGCGCACAGCCACATCGAGCTCGATCCGGCCGCCTGCGCGCGCTGCGAGACGCGGATCTGCCTGCGGGCCTGCCCGGCGCACCTCTACACCCTCGAGGCCGAGGCCGGCACGATCAAGCAGGATCACACCGGCTGTCTCGAGTGCGGCACCTGCTTCATCATCTGCCCGCTCCACGCGGTGCGCTGGCGCTACCCGGACGGCTCGTTCGGGATCCGGTACCGGTACGGCTGACGGCCGGCGTGGGCTCGCGGAAGCCCAACGCAGAAGTCCCTACGCGCCGCCGCGGAGGGTGCGGTTTCGACTGACGGTCGTCACTCACCCGTAGCGACCGCCGCGTCGGCGGCCGCCTCCTCGGGGTCGGATTTCGCGCGCGCCCCCAGCTCGCGCACCAGCCTGAGCTCGACGAGGCCGATCAGCGCGAGGGGGACCGCCTGGATCGCGTGATAGACGAGCGCGAAGGCCAGCCCCTGGGCGCGCGGCACGCCCAGGAGGTCGAGCGCCACCAGCGCCCCGACCTCGAAGGCGCCGACCTGGGCGGGGGTGGAGGGCACGGTGACGGCGAGGTTCAGCGTGAGCAGGATGAGGAGCGCCGCCTGCGGGGGGAGCGCCAGGTTCATGGAGTGGAGCAGCAGGAGGACGATGCCGATCTGCAGGCTCCAGGCGAGGAGCGAGATCCCGAGCGCGGCGGCGAGCGAGCCCGGCCGCACCAACACGTCGACCCCGAGCGCGAACTTGCGCAGGGCCGCCCGCCAGCCGGTGCTGTCCACGGCGGTGGCGCGGCGCGCCGACCAGGCGATCACCCAGCCGACGACCACCGCCGACACCACGACCGTCACCAGGGTGACGATGGAGGTGCTCACCCCCTTGGGCAGGCCGTGGACCAGGAAGGGGACCGGCGCCACCGCGATGCACATCGCCAGCCCGTCGAAGACCTTTTCGACCACCGCCACGCCCGCCGTCGTGGTCCGCGGGACGCCCTCCCGCTGCTTGAGCAGCCAGATGCGGACGACCTCGCCCATGCGCGCCGGCAGCAGCGTCGAGCTCGCGTACATCGTGACGACGTAGTGGAACAGCCGCCAGAACGGCACGTGCGCGGCGGGCGCGAGCATGACCCGAAAGCGCCAGGCCCGGAGCCCGATGTGGATGAAGTTGATGACGATGGCGAGCGCCACCGCGGCGACCGAGGTCTGCCCGAGGGCGCGGACGAGGGCGCGCCAGTCGAGGTTGCGGACGAAGAAGCCGAGCGCCAGCAGCGCGGCCGCCGCGACGACGACGCGCAGGGCGAGCAGGAGCCGCGTCTTGAGCTGGCGGGTCATGGGTGGGCCGGCCCCCTCGGGGTGCAGGGTGGCATCTGGTGGCGTCCTGTTCCGCGGAGAGTAGCCGCGCTGACGGCTCGCCGCCAGGGCTGCTTCCGACGATTGACGGGGCGGGTGGGGCACGCTATGAAAACCTGTTTCCAGCCGGGAGGCAACGCGCGCCGGCGCCCCTCCCGCGGAGCCAATGTGCGGATCTGCATCGTAGTCCCCTACGATTTCACGCAGGAGGGCGGGGTCAAGCGCCACGCGGTGCACCTCGCGGCCGAGTTGCGTCGCACCGGTGACGAGGTGTGGGTCCTCGGCTCGTCGTGGCGCACGGGCGACCTGGGACCCAACGCCCGTGGCGTGAGCGGCATCGTCAAGGTGCTCTCCAACGGCGGCGACAGCTACGTCGGCATCTGGACCAAGCCCTGGGAGGTCTACCCGTTCCTGCGCCGCCACCGGTTCGACGTGATCCACGTCCACGAGCCGTTGGTGCCGACGCTGCCCTACTACACCATCTGGCTCTCGCCCCGGACCGCGCACATCTGCACCTTCCACGCGTCGTACGACGTCGAGACCGCGCGCTCGAAGCGGGCGCGCCGCTTCTGGAGCGCTCTCTCGTACCCCTTCTTCCAGCGCGGCATCGCCGTGTCCACCCCCGCGGAGCGCTTCGCGCGCTACACCTGGAAGAAGCCGCTCACCATCATCCCGAACGGGGTGCCGACGACGGTGTACACCCCGCGTCCCCTGGAGACCCCGGAGGCCGTCGCGCGCCGCCCGGTGCGCCTGATCTTCGTGGGCCGCTGGCGCGACCCGCGCAAGGGGATGAGCTGCCTCATCGACGCCTACCGCCGGCTCATCGCGGCCGGGCACTCGCTGACGCTCGACGTCATCGGCGAGGGCACCGACGGGCCGCTGCCCGAGCTGCCGGGGCTCACCTTCCACGGCATGGTCGAGGGGGAGACGGAGCTCGCCGAGCGCTACCGCCTGGCCGATCTGTTCGTCGCGCCCGCCACCGGCCAGGAGTCGTTCGGCATCGTGCTGCTCGAGGCCATGGCCTCCGGGCTGCCGGTGATCTGCTCCGACATCGAGGGCTACCGGCAGGTCATCGACGAGGGCGGGACGCGCCTGGTGCGGCCGGCCGATGCCGAGGCGCTCGCCGCGGGAATCGCCGAGGTGGCCCGCAACCCGGGCGCCTGGGCGGCGATGCGCGCGGCCAACTTGAAGCGCGCCGCACAGTTCGACTGGTCGATCATCGCCCGGCGCGTGCGCGCGGAGTACGAGGCGGCGATCGCGGCGAAGCGCGGCGGTGGGAGCTAGCGTCCTCGGCGGGTCGATCAGAACGGGCCGAGCACGAAGACGCTGCGGGCGTAGGGCTGGCGCCAGTTGCGGGCGAGCCGGCTGATACGGCGGCTGGCGGCCACCGGGAACCCGTTCGCGGCGAAGAGCTGCTCCCACTTCGGCTTGCTGTAGAACCCGAACGGCTGGCGGCTGCCGATCCGCTTTCTGAAAGACTCGCCGTGGCGATTGCTTGCCCAGCGGTCGAGGAAATTGACGGGCGTGTCCTCCAGAACCAGGATGTTGCGCCGACACACCCGGCGCGCCTCGTTCAGCAGCAGGAGCTTCTTCTCGTCGGGGACATGGTGGAGCACGAAGTTCAGCATCACGAGGTCGAACGTCCCGCGCTCGTGGGGAATGTGGATTCCGTCGAACAGGGCGAACTCGTGCACCCGTGCGCGCCGCAGGTCGACGATGTCGACGGCCGCGACCCGTGCCAGCCGGTGCCGGTCAGCGAGCTGCCAGAGCACCCAGGCCGCGCCACACCCGATGTCCAGCACGGCGTCGTCCTCTCGCAGGCACCCCTCCACGAGCGACACGGTGTGGAGGGTGTCGTGGCGCACGGCCCTCGACGCCCACCGGGGCGCTGCTGTCGCGCTCGTGGCGGGGGACATCACGCTACTTTCTCGACCCCTGCCGTCGCCGGGGCCTCGGCCGTCCGTGGCGACGCACCAACCCCATCCTTCGCCTCAACGGGCCGGTGCGGTCGGAGCGGCTCAGCGTCGGCCTGCCGCCTGGCGCTCCTGAGCCCCCAGAGGTGCAGCGCCACACCGAGGAAACCGACTACCAGCATCCGGCCGCGCCGTGCCAGCGCAAACGCGACGCCGGCAGGGCCCGGGAAACCGAGGAGGGAGAACAGGTACACGCTCACCCCTTCGTGGAGGCCCACCCCCCCTGGGAACACGAAGCCGACGGTTCCCGCCGGGTGATGCAGGCTGTAGCAGAACAGGATCGTGATCGGATCGAAGCCCAGGCCGAGGAGCCACAGCAGCAGGGCGAACTCGAGCGGGCCGATCGCGCGCGCGGCGAGGTACCAGGCGAAGACCCGGGCGAGCTTCGCCGGTGGCAGCGTCACCACGCTCTGTGACCTGGCGCCCAGCCAGCGCGCCAGGACTCCCGCCGCCCGGCCCGGCAGGGTGCTGAGCACGAGCAGCATGATGGCGAGCCCGACGACCGGCGCGATGCCGGCGTAGGCGATGACCGCGAAGCGCAGCGAGCCCCCCAGGGCGAAGTGCCCGACAGCCAGGGCGAGCCACAGCGACGTGAAGAACATGCCCGAGGCGTTGTTGAGGATGCGATCGCGGATCACCCCCGTGACCGCCTGCTCCATCGGCACGAACGCCGCGAGGTGCTTCACCCGGTAGGGCTCGCCGCCCATGCCCGCCAGCGGCAGGAGCGCGTTGTAGCCGTCGCCGACGAGACGGATGCGGAGCACCTGACGCCAGGGCACCCGCTTGTCGAGGAGCAGGTAGAGCGCGCTCGCGTTGCAGCACACCCAGCCGAGCGCCACCAACGGAGTCAGCGCCACCCAGGGCCCGAAGCGCCGACAGGCGCGGACGATCTCGGCCAGCGGGTAGCGCGAAACCGCGTAGACGAGCAGCGCGAAACCTACGACGAGGAAGAAGCGAGGCAGCCACCGGCGCAGCCACCGGCGCACGTTCTCGGCGGGTGCCCCGCTCGAGCTGCCGTCGGTCAGCTCACTCAAGCCAGGTCACGCAGGCGATCTGCTGAGTGCACGTGCAACGCAGCCGACGTTCGGTCATCTCCGCTCCGAATACCCTCGCAACGTACCCCGAACCGCGGTCAGGCGTCAATGAATCGCCGCGCCTCGCCCTGCGGGCCGCGAGGGCGGCGGTCGCCGCTACCGCCGCGCGTCGTCGACGGTGACGCCGTCGAAGCGGAGCGCGTCGAACGTGGTGACGACGTGCGCCCGGGCGCGAGGCGGGGCGTAGCTCTTGCTCCAGTACACCGGCGCGAACATGTGGCCGGTGTTGAGGATGTGCTGGTCGGTCGAGTAGATGACGTGGATGTCCCGCTTGTAGGGCATGGTCGGCGAGCCGAACTCCTCGAAGATCGCGTCGCGGTAGTCGAGGCCGCCCTCGCCGGGGTTGTAGCCGCCCTGCGACGAGAAATACTTGAAGCCGATCACCTGGTCGTTCCAGGTGGTGAACTCGGTGCCGTTGATGTCGATGAAGGCGAGGAACACCACGGCGTGGCCCGTCCCGGTGGTGCGGTTGATGTTGACCACGCCGCCCGGCTGTAGCTGCTCGAAGGCCACGTTCTCGCCCATGCCGAAGTTGCGCAGGGCGTCGGCGGTCCCGTAGGAGTCGAGGGCGGAGTTGACCCAGATGTGGGCCCGGATGCTGGTGGATTGGAGGTTCTTCCAGCTGTCGATGGGCAGGAAGTCCCAGACGGTCGCGTCGCCCGTAGCCGCGGCGTAGAGCTGCATGGCCGTGAGGATGACCTCCATGACCGCGGCCACGCACATGGTGTGGCCGTCGCCGCTGCGCGGGATGATCCCGTAGGTGCCGTACTCGATGTCGTGCGTCAGGACCTGGGAGTCGTACCCGAGGAGGCCGTAGTTCTGGGCCAGGTAGTCGACGGCGGCGAGGATCCACGCGTTGAAGTAGTGGTCGCCGGTGGGGTCGATGGCGGTGAAGGTCACGTGCAGGGTGTAGGGCCCGGGCTTCGGCACGCCGGCCGAGGCGTAGGTGTCGAGCACGAGGTAGTAGGTGCCGGGCTCGAGCACCGCGCGCAGCGCGTAGTGGTCGCGGGCGACGAGAGTCAGCGGCTCGAGCGACTTGAGCAGGTGCACGTCCACGTCGGTGCCGGCCGGCTCGGGGTAGTCGATGCGGGCGTCCACCAGGGCCCGGGTCTCGAGGCGGAAGATGTAGTAGTACTCGGGGCCCGACTCGTCGACGGTGTTCGGCGGGTACGCGTCGATGAGATCGTAGGGTGACTCGCTCGTGTCGCGCGCGTGCTGGTAGGGGACGAAGGGCTCGCGCGCCGGGATGATGAACGGGTGCAACGGGCTGCCGTCCTGCGGCGCGCAGGCGTCGCCCACGCCGTCGCCATCTGAGTCCCACTGATCGGCGTTGGGCTGCTGCGGGCAGTTGTCGGCGCTGTCCGCGACGCCGTCGCCGTCGAGGTCGGGGGCCGGCGCCGCGTCGTCGCCGGGCGGCGCGGATCTGTCCTCGGCCGCCGGAGCGCCGTCGCGCGGGTTGCCGCCGATGCCGCCGGAGCAGCCGAGCAGGAGCGCGGCGAGCAGCGCTGCCGGCAACGCCGCCCGCGGCCCGGCGCCGCTCGCGTGTCTCGCCAATCGGGTCATGTCGAGGGCCCTCGCCCCGACGATACCACGCCCCGGTGCAGTCACGCGACCGCGACCGGGCGACTCCCTTCTGGTGTAGTCCAGCCGCGCCGCGCCACGGACGGCAGGAAACCGCGACGAAGTGTCTCGTCGTGGGGTGGATGGGTCCCGCCATCCAGGGCCCAAGGAGACACTTCGTCACGTTGCCGGCGCTGGTGCTCGCGCGGCCGCCGTGACCCCCCGCCCCCAGCGTGCCGCGGCCGCCGGAGCGGATCTGCAGCGGATGGCCCGGCCGGGCATTGCTTCCGCAGTCGCGCCACCGTACGCTGGCAGCATCGGCACCGTGGCCGTGCAGACGGCGGAAGGGGCAGCCACGAGCATGTCACCTGGGCGGTCGAGGGGGGGGCGGTGGCGTCGGGCGACGGCGGTGCTCGGGGTCGCCCTCGTAGCACTGGTCGCGGGGGCTGCCCTCGCCGGGTGCGGCGGCGACGGCCGGCCGGCACCGCCGCTGCCCGCGTTCCGGGACATCAAGGTCGAGTGGTTCTACTGCTCGCTCCACCCGGGCGAGAACGACGGCATCGCCGACTGCGCCGAGACGCAGATGCCCCGGTCGTGGGACGACCCGAAGGGCCCCACCGTCCCGGTCTACGCCAAGCGGCTCCTGACGTCGGTCCCGGCCACCGGCCAGCTGTGGCTCCTGGCAGGCGGGCCCGGCGCCTCCGGCACCGTCGGCCTCGCCGACCGGATGGACTACCACCAGCAGCTCAACCCCGACATCGAGGTCTACGCGATCGACGCGCGCGGCACCGGCTACTCGGACTACCTCACGTGCCCCGACCAGGAGGCTGCCGGCAGCGACCAGGGGGGCTGGATCACGGCGGCCGAGGTCGACGACTGCGTGGCCCGCGTGCGCGCCGACCACGGCGACGTGCTCGGGCTCTACGGCATGACCCAGAGCGCCATCGACCTGGCCGCCTACATCCACGCCGTCCGGAAGCCCGGCACGCGCGTCTTCGTCTGGGGTGGCTCGGCCGGCGCCTACTGGGCGCAGCGGCACCTGACCCAGTTCCCCGATCAGGTCGACGGGGTGGTCCTCGAGGGGATCCCGCCGGCCGACTTCACGCTCGGCGTCCAGGACGAGTACGACGAGAAGATCGGGCGCCGGATCCTGGCGCTGTGCGCGGCGGACGCGTTCTGCTCCGGCCAGCTCCCCGACCCCGAGGCCTCCCTGCGCGACCTCAAGAGCCGGCTCGCTGCCGGGCACTGCCCGGAGGCCGAGAGCCGGCTCTCCTTCGGCCAGGTCGTCAACTACCTGGCCTCGTACTTCCCCTTCCACGCCATGATCCCGGGCATCATCTACCGCCTCCACCGGTGCGAGGCCGGCGACCTCGCGGTCTACGACCGCCTCGTGGACAAGGCCCTGGGGGTCGACTGGCCGGAGCGCTACCTCTCCCAGGTGACCAACGAGAACGTCATCTACTCGGAGCTGTGGGAGAGCCCGCGGTTCGCCGACAACGCGGCCTTCCTCGCCTACCTCGACGGGGTCTATGCCGGCGACCTCCTCTTCGCCGTGGGGCAGGGCTACCACATGAACGACGCCTACCTGCGCTGGCCGCGCACCCGCGATCCGCTCGACGACGTCTGGGCCCGGACCACGGTCCCGATGCTGATGCTGCAGGGGGAGCTCGACCCGGCCACGCCCTACGACTTCTCCGTGGAGATGACCGAGCACTTCGCGGGCCCCCACCAGACGTACGTCTCCTTCCCCTACGGCGCCCACAACGTGTTCGTGGGGACGCCGGTGGCGAGCGGCCCTCCGCCGCTCCACTGCGCCGACCGCATCTTCTCCGCCTTCCTGGTCGATCCCGTGGCCGACCTCGACACCTCGTGCGTCGCCGAGACGCTGCCTCCCGACTTCCTCGGCACTCATTGGGCGCCGAGGCTGCAGGGCGCGCCCGACTACTGGGAGAACGCGAGCGGCGGGAGCGGGCTCCGGCCGCGGCTGGCCGAGTCGCGGCCCGGCGGCTCCGGTCTCGTGGGCCCGTTCTGGCCGCGGCGGTAGGTGCCGATGCGTGAGGTCAGGTGCCGGGAGCGGCGTTGGGAGGACACGCGCGATCGCGCGTCACCGGCGGCTCCGAACCGACGGGCGATGGCCGTGGGCCGTGGCGGTCGGGGGAGGGCGTGATCGCCTAGTCCTCGGGGAGCGGCTGCGGACCCGGGACGATTCCCGCGATGTCCGGGTCCTCGCCGAGTTCGCCCGGGGGCCGCGTGGCCTTCTCGCGCTTGCGCTCCTCGCGCTTCGCGATCTTCTCCTTGGCGCGGTCCTGGCGCTCCTTCTCCTTCTGGCGTTTGCTGAAAGTCGACGGCATGGGAACCTTTGCTGCGAGCCCGGCAGCGCTCGCCTTGCACCTGCGGACATGAGTCTAGCGGGGATGATGACCGGCTCCAAGTGCCCTTTACGTGCCGCGGCGATTGGGACGCGGGCGCTGCCGACGCGGCCGGCGGCGCCGCGGCGAGGCGCAGAGTCCTCACCGCGTCACGATCCCACCCCCCTCGCCGGTGCGAGGCGGGTTCCCGGGCCTCAGCGCCAGGACAGGTGCAGCGGGTCGAGCCGCCTGAGCTGCGGGCGTGACCGCCGGCGCAGCTCCGCGGCCGCGCGCACGTAGTCGCGCAGCAGGCGCAGGTGGCGAGTCGCCGCGGCCACCACGCGCACGCCACTGGTCCGCAGCACGCGCGCCTGGGGCGCCCGGCCGGCCAGGGGCACGCGCCAGAGCTGGTCGAAGCAGACCACGCCCTTGGCCCACACCACCTCGTCCACCTCGGGCAGCTCGAACTCCAGCTGCACGATCCGGCTCTCCATGCGCCCCTGCAGGGGTCGCTGCAGACGCAGGCCCGCCTCGGACAGCTCGACGATCAGGCTGAACTGCTCCCGCTCGTCGGCCACCTCCGTGCACAAGGTCTCCGTTGGGATACGAGGGGTTGCCCGGTAGTCCAGATGTGCGCTCATGTAGGATATTATGCCACAAAAACTCACCTCGGGCAAGATCGTCCCGCAGGCTTTCCCGGGCCCGCGGTGGTCAGTCGGACGCGGCCCCGTGCTACTCTCCCCATGGAGGTGCCCCATGCGCCGCGACGTGCTGCCGCTCGTCCCGATCGTGTTGCTCCTCGCCCTCACGGGCTGCCCGGCCGACGACGAGCTCTCCTACTCGGAGGCAGCGCAGGCGCTCGATGAGGCGTCGCTCGCCGGGCAGGCGTCGGACGTGGCTGCGGGCACCGTCGAGATCTCGACCAACTTCACCATCGGCGGCATGGTCGAGGCGGCGGCCGCAGAGCTGCGCGACTTCATCGCGTCGCAGCTCCCCTGTGCCGAGATCGCGCTCGTCGGCGCCACCCTCACCATCGTCTACGGGGCGAAGGCCGGCAATTGCACCTACGCCGGCCAGACCTACAGCGGCACTCACACGGTCACGGTGAGCCGGAACCACCCGGGTGACGTGCTGGTGCAGCACACCTGGACCGACCTCTCGAACGGCCGGGTCGAGGTCTCGGGCTCGGCCGACGTCACCTGGAGCGTCGCCAACGGCACCCGCCGCGTGGTCCACGACCTCGCCTGGACCAGGCTCCGTGACGGCAAGACCGGCCACGGCACCGGCGACCGCACCCAGGGCGCCCTGCCGGGCGGCATCCTCGAGGGGATCAGCGTCGACGGCACCTGCAGCTGGACGGGCGCTGCCGGCACCTGGGGGCTCGACATCGACGGCGTCGAGGCGCGCTGGGTCGACCCGGTGCCGCAGGCCGGCGCCTACGTGCTCACCACGCCGTCGCTGAAGACGCTCACCCTGAGCTTCGCGCGCGTGGACGCCGACACCATCCGCGTCACCGTGAGCGGCGGCGCCCGCGACTACCAGTTCGACGTGAGCCGTACCGGCACGCTGTAGCGACGGCCCCGCGCCGCGGGAGTGGCCGCGCCGCGGTCGTGGCGCGGGCTCACCCTCAGTCGATCGGCGGCACGCAGCGGCCGTTCTCGCAGAACTCGTTCCCCTCGCACTCGTCGCCGGTGGTGCACGGCTGGCGCACCACCTCGGTCACCCACTGCGCGATGTGGTTGCCGCTGTCGAGCTCCTGGAACGGCAGCCAGAAGGCCGGGTAGCTGGCGTCCTGGCCGGCGGCCGCGGCCTCCGGGTCGAAGGCGGTCATCCAGAGCTGCGCGCGCGTGCCCGCGGCGAGCTGCAGGCCGAACGCGCGGCGGCTGGAGAAGGTGAGCCACAGGAGCGGCTTGCCGTCGTAGGTCTGCACCGTCGTCGCCCACTTGGGCCAGCTGTCGCCCCCCGTCGACGCGTGTGCCAGGTGGAGGGGCGTGCCGCCGCCGGCGGCGACGGCCCACAGCTCCGCGTCGGGCGAGTCGTACGAGTCGTGGTTGGACGGCGAGCGGTTGAAGAGCACCCAGGCGCTGTCGGGGGAGAAGGTCGGGTAGTAGTTGTTCTGGTTGTTGAAGGGCACCAGCGTGGTGGCGCCGCTCCAGGTGGTGCCGTTGAAGGTCATCGTCGCCAGCTCCGCGCTGGTGACGCCCGGCGCGGCCGTGGGCGGCGGCTGGTGCGACTTGGCGAACACCATCCTGGTGCCGTCGGGGGACCAGTCGGGCATGGTGCCGGTCGGCACCAGCGGCGTGGGCGCGATCGGGCTGCCGTCGGTGGCGTCGCGCCAGACGATGTTGACGCCGCCCGAGGTCAGGATCTGCGAGCCATCGGGCGAGAAGCTGAAGAAGTTGGCGCCGCCGCCGAGCATGGTCCCCTGGTTGTAGACGAGGGTGCGGGTGGCGACGTCGAAGACCTTGTAGGGGGAGGGCGCCGGGATGTCGAGGCCGACGGCGATGCGCCGGCCGTCGTTGGACAGCACGTGGCAGCCGACGCAGGTCATGGCGCCCGCGCGCTGCCTGTCCATGTAGTTCTCGGCAGTCTGCCCGCGCCGGCCGAAGTCGTAGCGCCGGATCTTGCCCGCGCCCGCGTTCCAGTAGTAGATGCCGCCGCGGATGTCCTGCTCGCCGAAGAGGATGGTCTGCTCGGCCGAGGTGCCCACGCCGCCCGGGCTCGCCCCGTCCACACCGCGTAGCGAGTAGGTGGCAGGTCCGAGGCCCCGCAGCGATTGCGAGAGGATCGACCAGGTGGTCTCGTCGGGCGCGAAGACGCAGCCGCTGCCGAGCGTGGTGCAACCGAAGTAGACGTCGATCGCGATGCTCCCCTTGCGGAAGCCCAGGTGGAACAGGGTGTTCCCGGTGCCCGGCAGGAAGTGGAACTGGAACTCGTTGAGGTTGGGCGGCACCAGCACGCCGCTCTCCGGGTAGACGATCGTGGGCGCGCGCGTCGGATCGGCCGCGCCCGAGAACCTGGTGGCCGCGTCCGCGGGCGCGCCCGTGCCGATGACGACCGACTGGACCGCGAGCGTCAGCGAGGTCTGCGCCTCGAGGCCGCGCGCCGCCGCCCGCACCGTGGTCTGGCCCACGGCACCCGGTGCGCCCGTGAAGTGCGTGCCGCTGAAGGTGCCGAGGGCGGGGTCGTCGACCCAGAAGCTCGCCTCCGCCGTGACCTCGATGTCGTAGGTGCCCGGGCTGCGCAGGATGACCCAGTAGTCGAGGTTGGCGACGGCGCCGCCGGCGACGGTGACCGTGGTGTCGGCCGGCAGGAGGATGAGGATGCTCCCGGCTGGCGCCACGCCGCCGTCGTCGCCGCCGCCGCCGTCGCCGCCGCCCCCCTCGCTCCCGGCGGGCGCGTCGGGGACGCCGCCGTCGCCCCCGGGCGGAGTCTCCGCGCTGGTGGGGCCGCAGCCGGCCGCCACGAGGAGACACGCGCTGGCGATGACGAGGAGTCGGCTGTGGTTCGTCATGGCTGAACGGTACCACGCGGCCCCGGTTCCGTCATGGGGCCCCCGGGCCGTGGGTGCAGTTCTGCCCAATCGGACTGGCCGCTGGCGAGCCTGGCGGGTCCATCCCCCTTGGAGCTTCCGCGAGGAGGAAGCTCGGGCGGGGATGGGTTGGGCCATCCCCCCCGGAACGTCCGGGGAGGAAGTTCGGGCGGGCTTGGCCTCCCGGGGTTTTTCCCCGGGGAGAATCCAGGTCAGCCAGGCCCTGGACGCGGTCCGACTTCACGGAACCACACCCCCGGGCCGTTGACTGAGTCCCGGGCGCCTGCCAGCATCCAAGCGGGGTGAGCCGCCGGAGGCGCGGCTGCGCCAAGGAGAGTGTGCAATGAGCGCCGAGCCAGCGTCGGGAGCCAGCGAGGCGCGCATCACGCGCGAAGCGCGGGGGCACGTCCTGCTCATCGGCTTCAACCGTCCCGCGAAGAAGAACGCCTTCGACCTCGTCATGTGGCGCGAGCTGGTCACGGCGTTCACCGAGTTGGACCGGAACCCGGAGCTGCGGTGCGGCCTGGTCTTCGCGCACGGGCCGGCGTTCACGGCCGGCCTCGATCTCGCCAACGTGGCGCCGGCGGTCGCGACGGGGGAGTTCCCCGGCACCGCGGACGCCATCGACCCCTTCGCGACCCACGGCGCCCGGGTGTCGAAGCCCGTGGTCTGCGCGGTGCACGGGCTCTGCCTGACGCTCGGCATCGAGCTCATGCTCGCCTGCGACATCCGCGTGGCCGCGGAGGGCGCGCGCTTCGGTCAGATCGAGGTGAAGCGCGGTATCTTCCCCTTCGGCGGCGGCTGCGCCCGCTGGGTGACCGCCTGCGGCTGGGGGAACGCGATGCGCTACCTGCTCACCGGGGACGAGTTCGACGCGCAGGAGGCGCTGCGGATCGGCCTGGTGCAGGAGGTGGTGCCACCCGAGCGGCTCCTGCCGCGGGCGCTCGAGCTCGCGGAGACGGTGGCCGCGCAGGCGCCGCTCGCGGTCCAGGCCACGCTGCGCAACGCGCGGCTGGCCAACGAGGGGGGCGCCGCGCTCGCCGCCCGGGAGCTGATGCCCGAGATCCTGCGCCTCATGGCGAGCGAGGACGCGGTGGAGGGGCTGCGCTCGTTCGTCGAGCGGCGCGCCGCGAAGTTCACCGGGCGCTGAGGGCCGCGCCGCGCCGGCGGCGCTTCCGGGGCGGCGGTGCGCGGCGTATCGCGGCCTACTTGCGGCGGTGCCGGCCGGAGGGCGAGAAGCTGCGCTTCTCCGGCAGCACGACCCGCTCGGTGGGATCGACCGGGTACTCCTCGACCCCGTGCGACGGGACCTTGTCCTCGAGGGTG
>JACRCY010000598.1 GCA_016218785.1 Deltaproteobacteria bacterium | reverse complement strand
TGGACAGCTGCGCGCAAGCGTGGTGCATGCTGCGGTCACGCGACTGGGGGGGGCCTACGCCCCCGCCCCGCACGACCGAAAAAAGCTAGACCAGGAGGCGGATCATGCTTGACGGGCCGACCACTCCATAGTCGATCGTGCCTACGGTGTGCGCGATCTGGCCGGCGGCGTGCGGGAGTGGGTGGCCGACATCGTGGGGGAGCGCTCCGCCGCCGAGCTCCGGGACGGCGCCGCGACGACGGCGGCCGCGGTGCCCCCGGCACCCGAGGCCGAGACGCGGATCGTCCGCGGCGGCTCCTGGCTGGCGGGGGGGCTTCAACGTGGGCGCGGGCCCGCGCGTGGCGCCAGCCGGGAGCTCCCCCGACTGCGCCTGCGACTGCGCCTGCGGCTTGCCCGGCGCCGCCGCTGGGCCTACGCTGGATCGAGCGGGTCGTCCCGCAGGAGAGCCGATGACCGCGCGCACCCTGCCCACCCTCCTCGTGGTGCTGGTGACGGCGCCCGGCGCCCACGCGGCCGAGTGCGCCGACGAGGGGCCCGGTCACCCGGAGTGGGTCTTCTGCCACGACTTCGAGGCGGCCGATGCCGCCAGCTTCGACACCTACTGGGACGACGTCTACGGGGTCCCCGACCGGGTCTTCATCATCGACGAGAGCCCGCCCGGGATCGGCGGCGGCCACGCCATGCGCACCCAGGCGGTGAACGACGGCGACACGGCGCTCGTCGACGGCGTGACCAGCGGGCCCAAGAAGTTCTTCGGCGCCGTCGTCGATTGGGACGCGCTCTACTACCGCAAGTACGTCCGCTTCGGCGCCGATTTCCAACAGGGCAACTTCATGCACCTGGGCGGGCTCTCGGCGTGCGTCGCGAGCCTCTACCCGTGGGGGTGCATGGGCGGCGCCGGCCAGCGGCCCGCGGGCGACCAGCAGTTCTCCTCGAACCTCGAGCCGTGGTCCGACTACCAGACGCTGCCGTGGCCGGGGCGGTGGGGCTTCTACAGCTACTACCACCTCATGTACATGGACTGCAACCAACCGGGTCCCGACGACTGCTACGGCGACATGTTCGCCCCGGCCACCGACTTCTTCATCGGCCGCGGTGAGTGGCACGTGCTCGAGATGGTCATCGAGCCCAACACGCCCGGCCAGGCCAACGGCTCGCAGACCTTCTGGGCCGACGGCGTGCGCGTCTACACGTCGCCGCCGATCGACTGGCGCACCAGCGCGGCGGTGCGCCTCAACGAGGCCGGCATCTACCTCTACATCCACAACGTGCCCGCGCACACCACCGACATTCTCGACTTCGACAATGTCGTGTTCAGCCGGCAGTACATCGGCCCGGCGCCATGCCTCGAGGGCGTGGCGCTCGGGGCGCCCTGCCGCTGCGGCGGCGTGGCCGATCCCGACGACGCGGCCAACGTCCACGCCGTCGGCTACTGCTGCGCCGGCGCCTGGCGGAGCGGACCCTGCATCGGGGGGGACGGCGGCGTGACCACCGACGGTGGCGCCGATCTCGACGGTGGCTCCGGCGGCGACGGCGCGGCCGCGAGCGACGCTCCCACGAGCGGCGATGGTACGACCGGCGGCGCCGCGCCGGCCGGCGGCGCCGGGTCCCTGGCGGGCGGCTGCGGTTGCCGCACGGCGCCCGCCACGCGGGCTCCAGCACTGGCGGTCGCGACGCTGCTGCTCGCGCTCCTTGGCCGCCGCCGCCCGGCCGAGCTGACCGGCTACGCGTCCGACCCCAGGGACCCGTAGGGGACCCGGGCCACGCTCGGATATGTAGATTGCGCTGCGCGCGGCGCCGCGCGCCCCGTGAAGCTGCGGGCACTTACCTCGCGTCTCCGGCCCGGGTCGGGCCCGGCACGGAACGTGAAATGCCTCCGGTCGGACAGCAGACAGGAGGCCGTCATGCGCATGGCACTCGTCTTCGGCGTCACGCTCGCGCTCCTCGGCAGCGCGCTCCACACCTCGCCCGCGCAGGCCTGTGAGGAGGGGGCCGCGGTCGCCACGTCGGTCGAGCTCAAGCTCGCCAAAGAGATCCAGGCGCGGCAGCCGGTCGCTCCGGGCGACACGTTCACGCCGGGGAAGATCTACGCCTGGACCCGCGTCACCGGCGGCGAGGACGACTTCACCGTCTACCACGTCTGGATCAAGGACGGAAAGCGCCTCTGGAAGCAGCCGGTGAGCGTGAAGGGGAAGCGCTGGACGACCTGGTCCTACTTCAACGCCAGGCCGGGCGCCTGGCGGGTAGAGGTGCAGGACGAAGGGGGCAAGGTGCTGGCCGCGGCGGCGTTCACCGTCAAGTAGCGTCGGCCGACGGCGCCGGCGCTCACCGTGACGCAGGCACGGCCGTCGCCGCCGGCGGCAGGAGCACGGTGAGGGTGGTGCCCTGGCCCGGCGCGGTGGTGACGGTGATGGCGCCGCGGTGGCCCCGCACGATTCCCTGGACCGAAGCCAGGCCGAGGCCCCGCCCCGCGAACTTGGTGGTGAAGAAGGGCTCGAACATCCGGTGCGCCGTGGCCGGGTCCATGCCGCAGCCGGTGTCGCGCACCTCCAGGAAGACGTACTGTCCCGGGGCGACCTCGTCACCGTACCCGGCCAGCGCGGGGAGCTCGGCATCCACCCGCACGAGCCCGGTCCGCACCTCGATGCGGCCCGGAGGCTCGGTGATCGCCTCGGCCGCGTTGATGACGAGGTTCATCGCGACCTGGCGGATCTGCGGGGCGTCAGCCTCGATCGGCGGCAGCCCGGACGCGAGCTCGAGGCGCAGGACGCCGGCCGGCGCGACGGTCGCGTGGAGCAGCGACTCCACGTCCGCCATCACCTCGTTGAGATCGATGCGGCGAGGGTTGACGGCGCCGCCGCCCGAGTAGGTGAGGAGCTGGCTGACCAGCTCGGCGGCGCGCTGCGCCACCCTCCGGGCCTTGGCGATGCGCTCGTACGCCGCTGACTCGACGGAGAGCTCGCGGAGCGCCAGCTCCGCGTTGCCCAGCACGGCGATCAGCAGGTTGTTGAAGTCGTGGGCGATGCCCGGCGTCAGGACCCCCAGGCTCTCGAGCTTCTGCGCCCGCTGCTCGCGCGCCGCGAGCCGGCGCTGCTGCTCCTCGGCCCGCTTGCGCGCGGTGATGTCGATGGCGATCCCCCGGACTCCGACCGCGACGCCGTCGCGCACCATGGGGCTCGCGAAGATGGCGACCTCGCTCGTGCCGCGGTCCTTGCGCCGGGCCGTGTACTCGACGTTCAGGTGGGTCTCACCCGTGGCCAGGTCGCCCACCCGCTCGCGCACGCGCGCGCGGTCGGCCTCCACCACGAGGTCCATGAGGCGCAGGCCGGCGCGCACGTCGTCCGGGGTGTAGCCCGTCATGCGGGTCATGTGCGCGTTGGCGAACGTGATGTTCCCCATGGGATCGCTCTCCACCACGCCGACGGGGAGCAGGTCGACCAGCTCGCGGAAGCGGCGCTCGCTCTCCTCCTGGGCCTGGCGGGCGCGCGTGCTCCGGGTGATGTCGATGCCGATGCCCCGCATCCCCGTGACCCGGCCCGCCTCGACGATCGGGTTCGAGTAGACCGCGAGGTCGTAGAGGGTGCCGTCCTTGCGCCGGGCACGGTCGGCGAGCGGCCACGCCGAGGCCTGGGTGGCCGCATCCAGCCGAATCGAGAGCTCCTGGAGCGCCGGGGCGTCGCCCACGAGCGCGCGCCACCGGAAGGTCGGCTCCGGGGGCTCGCTGGCCCCGACCAGCACGATGCAGTCGCCCACCAGCTCCCGTACCTGCTCGCCCAGGACGAGGCAGGCGTCGGCGTCGGCAGGAAGCTCGGTCCACGTCCGCGCCGCGCGCGCCAGGAAGTCGCTGCCGGCGTAGGCCGCCCCCGCGTCGGCGGCAGGAGCCGCTGACGCGATCGCTGCCGCCATCCCGCCGGGACCATGGTCGCTCATGCCACCCCCTGCACCCCCACCAGGGCTCGCACGATACCACGGCTGCACGGCGTCGTGGAGTGGCACGGTGGGCCACCGCACGTCCGGGTGATCTGGTTACGCGGACTTGCAGTCAGGGCGGTCGCGTTCTGAGCGACTGAAGCCAGGAACAGGAGACGGGGGACCGGCAACTGGCAACCGGCAAGATCATTTCCCGTTGCCCGTCTCCGGCCTCCT
>JACRCY010000597.1 GCA_016218785.1 Deltaproteobacteria bacterium | reverse complement strand
GGCCCCATTGAAGCCCGGTGAAGGGCGCCGGCGGCGCGGTCGACCTGCCGCATCTCCGTCGCTGAGAAGCGACGGCCCCATTGAAGCACAACCGGCGCCGCTCGCCGCAGGCATCGACCATGCCCATCTCCGTCGCTGAGAAGCGACGGCCCCATTGAAGCGCCGCGTGGCTCACCCCGGGGCTGCCGCCGCCGGGACCATCTCCGTCGCTGAGAAGCGACGGCCCCATTGAAGCCTCGTGCCCGCGCCCGGCTCGCCACCGGTGACGGTCATCTCCGTCGCTGAGAAGCGACGGCCCCATTGAAGCTGCCCCTCGTACTCCTCGTGATGCAGTCCAGCCACGAAATCTCCGTCGCTGAGAAGCGACGGCCCCATTGAAGCCGCTTGGGCATGCTCACCTCCATCCGTGCGGCAGGATCTCCGTCGCTGAGAAGCGACGGCCCCATTGAAGCGGCCGGGCAGCGTGTGGCTAGTGGCATGGTCGGTAGTTGATCTCCGTCGCTGAGAAGCGACGTCCCCATTGAAGCTGGCGCCGGACGCCGAAGACGAGACGCGCCGGGGCCCGGACCGCCACGGGCGGATGGACTGGTGGACCCGCGTCACTCCCTGGTCCAGATGGAGTCGGCCGAGCTCGGCTGCTTCCGCGAGCCGGTCTGCCGGTCGCGTCGACGACCGGCGCCGTCGGCCTGGCGGCCAGCGCGCCGGCGAGCGCGCGCCCGAGGCCCCTGGGATCCGGCGGGGGCGGGCCGGAGAGACCGCTGCGCGTCATGAGGGCCTCCTCTCCCCGAGCACGGCGGCCGATCGCCTGGCACGGGCGCGGCACCGCCCGGGCCACGCGTGCATGCTGCGGCCAAGCCGGGGACACCGCAAGCGCCAGCCCGTGGGGCCCAGACCCGGACCGCCCGGCCCGCCGCCCGGGGCCGGCGCCCTCAGCGGTGCTCGGCGGCGTCGCCGAGCCGCGCCTTGAAGGCGCCGTACTGCTCGAGCAGGTTCTGCTCGTGCACCCGCTCCTCGGCCGCGAGCTCGCGGAACATCCGTTCGAGGAGCGTGCCGGTTCCCGCCAGGCCAGCGGCCCTCAAGTACAGCTCCTGCGCCTCGCGCTCGGCCGCAATGGCGGCGGTGAAGACGTGGAACAGCGCCCGTTCGCCGAATCCGGGTCCCGGCGCGGGAGCCCCCGGAGGGACCTCGTCGACTGCGGGCATGGGCGGCTCGGCCGTCGCAAGCTGGGACATGGCTCTCCTCCCTGGGGCAGTGGGTACGCCCATGACATCGGCGCTCCGGCCCGCGCGCTTGAGCCCTGCAGCCCGCGCGCTCGCGCCCGGCGGCCGACCGCCACGGGCAAGACGCGCGGTCGGGCTGGCACTTCGGCCGATCCGCGTCATGCTCTTGTCCGGCGCACCTCTTCCGCGCGTCGCCCTCGCCCCCCCTGAGGGTCAGGTGCGGGAGGGGGCGCCGTTCTTCGTGGTGGCCCTCCTCGGCAGCGGCGGCCCGCGGGAGAAGAACCCTCCCGCCGGGCGCCCGGGCCCGTAGCTCTCGGGAGGAGCGATTGCGTTCCCCGGAGGGCCAGATGTGCGTGACATTCCGTCGGGTGTGCACGATGGCGGGCGCCGTGATCCTGCTCTCGGCCACCAGCGCCACGGCGCAGGCTCAGTCGGCGGGGCTGAATGAGCTGTCCGGCCACATCGGTGGGGCCGTGGGCATCACCGACTCGACCCCGGGCGGGTTCAAGCTCGCGACCGAGTACGGCCGCAAGCTCTCTCAGCTCGTCTGGTTCAACGCGCAGCTCAACTTCGTCGTCGGCGACAACGACCGCCGCCACTTCGGCGGCAACACGATCGAGATGATCGCCGGCGTCAAGCTCAAGTTCCCGACCGGGCGGTTCCTGCCCTACGCCAAGATCGGGGGTGGGCTCGAGATCGAGTTCTACGGCGGCGACCACGGGGCGACCGGCCTGGTGTTCCGCGGCGGCGGGGGCCTCAAGTACTTCGTCATTCCGCAGCTCGCGGTCGGCGGCGAGCTCGTGCTCACGGTCGGCCCCAACTTCATTCGCCACGGAGGTGGGACGGAGGCCTACGTCGCGCTCGACTTCCTCGGCGGCGTGGAGTTCGTGTTCTAGGCTGGGGCCAGCCGGACCATCCCCCCCAGCGATCCCCGCGGGGCCCCTGTGACACTGGCCGCGCTCGCGCTATCTTTCAGGCCTCGTGCGAGGAATCTTCTCCCGGCCCCGCGGCCGCGACGTAGCTCCATGATGGGAGCGGACTCGCTTCCACGCGTGACGCTCGAACGGTTCCGGGCGGGCGACGCGCAGGCGTTCGCCGAAGTGGTCAGGGCTTATGGGCCCCTCGTCCGGGGGGCCGTCGCCCGCTACTGGCGGAGCGCGTTCGAGCGTGAGGAGGCGATGCAGGAGATCTGGGTGCACGTGTACCGCGGGCGCGAGGCCCTCGACCCGGGCCGGCTGGAGACGTTCTCCGGCTGGCTGGCGGTGCTCGTGCGCCACCGCTGCCTCGACCTCCTGCGCCGCCCCACCGAGGCCGCGCCGGCATCCACCACGGCGGAGGCCGCCGCTCTCGCCTGGCTCGAAGCGGCGCCCGAGCAAGAGACGAGCCTCGAGCAGGCCGAGTTGCGGCGGGCCGTGGAGGCGTTCAAGGTCCGCCTCAGGCCGGCCTGGCGCGACTTCTTCGAGCTGCATTTCGTCGAGGGTCTCGACTACGGTGCCGTGGGAGAACGGCTGGGCATCGGCAGCATCCGCTGCAAGTACATGCGCAAGGTGCTGGCCGCGCGCGCGCGGCGCAACCGTGCGCTCCTCGCCGCCCTCGGGCGGACCGCGGCCACGGGAGGTGATCGTGCATCGTAGGAGCACGATCGATCGCTATCTGGCTGGCGACCTGCCGGACGCCGCCGAGGCGCGCCTGCGGGCCCATCTCTCGGGCTGCGCGCGCTGCCGCGCCTACTTCGACGAGCAGATCGCGCTCCTCCGCGCGCTGGCCGGAGACGCCTCGCGCCCCACCCCGGCGGAGGGGGTGCGCATGGTCCGCCGGGCGCTCGCCAGCGCCGGCCTGAGCCTGCCGCCCGCGGGCGGGCCGACGCCGCGGGCAGAGCGCCGGGCGTCCTGGCTGCTCCGCCCGGCGGCCGCGGCCGCCGCCGTCTGTGTCCTCATCGGTGCCGCCGTCCTGTGGCAGCGCCTGCGGACGACGCCGCCCGCCGC
>JACRCY010000596.1 GCA_016218785.1 Deltaproteobacteria bacterium | reverse complement strand
CGAGGCGCTCCTGGGCAGCGCCGAGGACATCGGCGATCTGGCGCGCACCCTCGAGCCATTCACGGAGCTGTGCAACGAGGACCGCGACATGACCCGCCGCCAGTGCGAGGTCGTGCGCGCCTACCTGCGTGGCGTCCTGCAGCGGCGCGTCTTCCGGGCCGACGTCGAGCCCGGCGCCCTCGTGGTCGGGCCGTACGCGCAGAAGCAGGGCGGTCGGGCCCTGACGCTGCGCGGCTGCGTGGCGTGCCGCCAACCGGTGGCCGGCGACCGTCGGCACCTGGTGACGGTGCGCGTTCCGGCCAAGGTCACGCCCGACGAGCTGAAGGGGCTCGACGTGACCACGCTGAAGGTCCCGCACCCCTCCGCGCACGTCGGCGAGCTCTGGGAGCGCGACGTGGGCTCCAAGCTCCGCGCCGAGTTCGTCCACAAGCTCGGCCCCGTGTGGACGCAGAAGACGGGGAAGGGCAAGACGCGCAGGCCGGGAGCGGCGCCCGGGAAGGCCGGGTGGCCCAAGGGATGGGACGACGGCTCCGGCGAGATCCGCGGCCTCACCATGAACCTGCTCGGCTACCGGGTGTACAACCGGTGCACCGGCGACGTGCTCATGGCCAGCCCGAAGGCGGCCTTCAAGGTGCCGGTGCCGGCGAACCAGCCCGACTGCCCCAAGCCCGAGGTCAAGGTGGCGGCGAGCCAGCCGGGCGTGCGCCAGGCCGACCCCACCTGGCCGTACGTCCTCTCCGTCGGCGAGATCCGGCGCTCCATGGACGCCGTGCGCGGCCAGGTCCGCGCCTGCTACCTGCAGTTCCAGATCCCCGGCACCGCGGAGCTGGAGATCGACATCGGCGGCATGGACGGCAACGTCCTCGGCGTGAGGATCGTCGGCAAGTTCGATGACACGCCCACCGGCGACTGCGTGGTCTCGGCCCTGGGCGCGGCGCGCTTCCCCAACTTCCGCGCCACGTCGATGAAGGTGCCGTACAACTTCTACCTGCAGTAGTGGCGCCGCGGCCCCCGGGCGCGTCTCACTGCCCGCCGACCGCCTTGAGCACCTGGCCGTCGGCGGTACCGAGGAACAAGCTGCCGCCCCAGTAGGCGAGCGAGCGCGGCTCGACGTCGGTGGCGAAGGCGCGGAACTCGATCGGGATGTGCTCGCCCAGGTTGTAGTCGGCGTCGCCGTAGCCCAGCCAGAGGCGCTCGCCGAAGGGCACGAGCGCGTGAATGCCCGCGTTGTACACCCCGGGACGCACCTGCTCGCCGCCGCAGTCCCGCTCGTCGCGGCCCTCGCGGTGCCGCGCCCGGCGGCCGCGGTCAAGGTGTTCCTCAACGCCAGCGACCAGACCTCCAACCCGGTCGCGTGCGGCGGCAACGAGGCGCAGTACGCGGCCGACAACGGGCAGCGCGCCCGGGCCCGCCTGCAGGCCTACGGCTTCGACGTCCAGTACAGCCAGGACTTCACCAACTCGCCGGCCATGGCGAACAACTGGGGCGCCGACACCTTCGTCAGCATCCACACCAACGCCGGCGGCGGCCACGGAACCGAGACCCTCTACAAGACCTCGGCGGGGCAGGTGCTGGCCGGGCACGTGAACGACGCGCTCGTCGCGGCGCTCGGCCTCCCCGATCGCGGGCTCAAGGTGCGCACCGACCTCCACATGCTCAACGCCACGTCGATGACGGCGGTGCTCACCGAGGTGCTATTCCACGATTGCAGCACCTCGCACTCGCTGCCCAGCGGCTCCGTGAGCGAGTCGTGCTTCCTGATCGACGCGAACGGGCGCGTCATCATCGCCGAGGCCCTCGCGCAGGGCGTCTGCGCGCACCACGGCGTGACCTGCCAGGCGGGTCCGTCGCCGCACCCGGTGCTCTCGCTCGGCACCGAGGTCGTGGCGATCGCGGGGCAGCCGCGCGACCTCGTCGGCGCCGACGGGGTCTTCGACCTCCTGGTGGGACAGGAGACGGTCGTCCGCTTCACCGTGACCAACGCCGCCGACGCCACGGCGCCTGCGGCCAACGCCGTGGCGGGCATCGCGCTCACCGGCGCCGGCCTCGCCGTCGCCGAGTGGCACGTGTACGACAACTACCCCGGCAACGCGTGCGGCGGCGACTGGTGCCTGAACAGCGCCGACGGCAACGCGCAGAACCCGCCGCACCTCGACCCGGGCGCGACCTTCGACCTCCTCCTCGACGGCTTCTCCGCGGGGGAGGCGAAGCGCGTCGACCTGCGCGTGCGCGGGGCCGAGCCGACCGGGGGCGCGCACCCCGAGGTGCGTCTCTACGTGAAACACGTGGACGACTTCTACGAGAAGGCGGGCTGGGACGGGACGCCCGACAACGTCGGCGGGTACCAGACCTGGGGCGGAGGCGACCTGCGCATCGCCAGCGCCCTGGATGTGTGGACCAGCGACGCGGGCGCCGGGGGCGACGCCGGCCCGCCCGACGACGGCGGCGCCGACGAGGACGGGGGGGTGCGCCCCCGCGGTCTCGAGGGTGGCTGCGCCTGCGCCCAGCGCCCCGCGGCCGGAGGCCCCGCGCCGTTCGCGCTCGCCCTGCTCGCGGCCGTGGTCCTGGCCGCCCGCGCGCGGCGCCGGTGGTAGCTCACGCCAGGGCAGCGCCGCTGCCTGCTCGCCACGCTCAGGGCTGCGCCATGTCCCACTTGGCCCGGGACGCCGTCTGCGCCAGAGTCCCCTCGTTCCCGACGACCGCGGTCTTCTCGCGCTCGCGGCCGTCGAGGAAGTAGACGAAGTCCAGCTGGCGCTCCTCCCTGCCGCGCTCCTGGCCGAAGGTGCGAACGAACTCGGTGGGCGGGACGGTCCGGCGCCCGGCCACGGTGACGAAGGGGATCCGCAGCCCCGGGCCGGTGGGCGTCACCGGCTCGTACGCCTTGATCACCAGCTCCGAGCACACGAGCTGGTCGTCGGTGCCGAAGTCGAAGTTGAAGTCGTAGGGTCGCCCGAAGTAGCCGAGGGCGCGATCGATGGCGTTGGCGATGTCGGGCAGGGGGAGGCGCGGGCGCAGGGCGCCGACGTAGTCGGCGCCGAGGGAGTGCTCGACGGACGAGAAGAGGACGCCTTCGCTCACGGCCTCGATGATGGTGTGGGGATGCCCCTGAGCGTCCTTCCCGCCCAGGGCGGCCCACGCCTTGGGGTGCTTGCGCGCCAGGTGCTCGCTGAACGTGCCGAAGCGCTTCCGGGTATCGGGGTCCCGGTCGAAGAGCGCGCGGATGTCGTCGGGGGTGCCGACGAAGATGACCGCGTGCGGCCAGAAGCCGGGGAGCCCCACGTTGGACAGGTACCAGTTGCGCCGCTCGACGACGATGTCGCCGGGACGGAGCGCCTTGCGCATGTCGGCGATCTGCGCGTCGCTGATGAGGCGGCGGTTCTCGGCCACGACGCGGGTGTCACCCATCCACTCGGCGACCTCCTTCTGCAGGGGGAACCAGCGCTTGAAGGCCTCGCCCGAGAGGACGTCCTTGGCGTTGCGGGCCGCCGCGATCGCGGCCGACGGCCCGAGGGCGGCCTTGGCCCGCCGCGCCCAGCCGTTCACCTCCTGGGCGAAGGCCTTGTCGGCGTCGGAGCCCTGCAGGTGGCGGTCCATCCAGAGGTGGAACCAGCCGTCGCCCACCGGCACCGAGGAGAGGTCGGTGGCCCGGGTGAGCTGCTTGCGGAAGGCGCCGAAGGTCCCGGCGGGCAGCCCCGCCTCCTGGTTCGCCTCGTCGAACATGCCGGGCGCCACCTTCGCGTCGCCCAGCAGCGCCACGAGACGGAGGCCCGCCTCGACCTCCAGGCACAGCGCGGCGTAGGTGAGCCCGAAGGTCCGCGCGTGCAGCACGGGGTGGCCCTGGTAGTCGATGCCCCAGAACCCCGAGTAGCGCTGCTTGATGTCGTCGAGCGCCAGCAGCGGCTCGAGGAAGTCGGCCCAGGTCGCGCGGATGGCCTGGCGGTCCGCGCTGCGCAGGTTGTCGATCCTCGGCGTGGTGAGCAGCCCCTTGCGGGCCTCGGCCTCGCGCATGGCGCTCTCGAGCCGCGCGGCCGCGTGACGGAGACGCGCGACGTCGGCGACGGTGAGACGGTCCAGCTCGGCGGGCGCACGGCTCCACAGGGCGCCCGGCCTCGCGGGCGCGCCGGCACGGCGGCCAACAGCAGGAGCGCAACCAGACAGGCCCGCGGCGCCATTGCCCCTCCACGATCGGGGCTACGCCCGGGGCGCCCGCAGGCGCAACGGGAGGGGGTCAGACGCCGGCCGGAGGCCGCGTCGGCGCGCCCGAAGCCCGCGCCCGCCGAATCCGATAGTAGTCCTGCGCCTTCGCCAGCGCGCGGATGGCCCGCTCGGGAGAGTCGTAGGCCATGAGCCCCATCCCGTCGAGGCGCCGGACGATGTTGTTCTCGCCGGGGAGGTCGAGGGGCCGCGGGACCTCGGCCAGGCTCTTGTACAGGGGCCTGCCGAACCACGTCCCGCCCCGGGCGTTCACCGGGTACAGGTTCCCCGCGTAGCCCCCCCTGACGATGTTGTGGAGGATGTTGAATCCCCACTTGGCCGGATTCGTCGACGCGCCGATGAACGCGATCGCCTGCGGCTCGAGGATGGAGGTGAAGAGCAATCCGTCAGGCAATCGCGCTCTCCGCGTCGGACCGACGCCGGAACCGGCCATGGAGCAGCACGAGGTACACGGCCACCGTGAGGCACAGGTAGCCGAACAGGTCGCCGACGGCGCCGTAGACCGAGGCGGGCTGCATCATGGCGACCTCGTCGAGCAGCGCCACGGGGGGCGCGTCCGGGGTGAGCTGCGGGTCGACCGAGTCGCTCTTCTTGAAGACGCGGCCGGTGGCGTCGATGTAGGCCGACACGCCCGTGTTCACGGCCCGTACCATCTCGATCCGGTGCTCGACGGTGCGGTAGACGGCCAGCGCCATGTGCTCGTACGGCTCGGAGGTGCGGCCGAACCACGCGTCGTTGGTGATGTTCACGAAGAGGTGGGGCTTGAGCCTGGCCAGCCGCCGCCCGAACTGCGGGATGATGTCCTCGTAGCAGATCATCGGCCCGAGCCGGTACTGCTCGAAGGGGAAGACGGTCGGGTCCTTGCCGCGCGCGAAGTTGCTGGCCTCGGGGACGTACCGGCTGATGGTCGACTCGAGCGCCTCGTAGAACGGGACGTACTCGCCGAAGATGAGCAGGAAGACCTTGTCGAACGAGCCGGTGAGGCGCCCCTCGCGGTCCATCATGAGGGCGGTGTTGTAGGGGAAGCGCTCGCGGCGCGAGACGGTGATGCTGCCGAAGAGGATCGGCACGTCGAACCCCTTGCGGACGGCCTTGCGGTCGCGCCAATCGGCCGCCTGGCCCCGCTCGAAGTAGTAGGGGTACGACGACTCGGGCCAGACGATGAGTTGCGCGCCCCGGCGCTGGAGGTCGGCCGAGAGGTCCTGGTGGATCTGCAGGTGCCTCGGCGCGAGCTGCAGCCGCCCCTTCTCCACGATGCCGATGTTGGCCTGCACCATGCCGACCTTGACCTTGGGAGCGGCGGCGCGCCGGGCCCGCACCTGGTGGAGGCGCACCTGGCCATAGCCCAGGCTCACGAGCACCACCGCGGCCGCGGCGACCGCCGGGCGCCACCGCCGGCCCTGACCGGAGAGGCGCCCGTGGACCAGGTCGTACACAGCGCCGTTGACCATCATGAGGAGGAAGGTGACACCGAGCGGGCCGGTGAGGTCCGCGATCTGGATGACCGGCACCACCCACGCCTGCGAGATGGCGTAGTACCAGGGGAAGATCAGCGGCACGCACAGCTCGCAGGCCACCATGAGGACGGGGACCGTGAGGGCATAGGGGAGCCCCGGCGCGCGCCGGTGGACGAGCCGTAGGAAGAGCGAGAAGAAGGCGACGATGAGCCCCTGGTAGGCGCACAGCAGCCACCACAGCGGCACGGCGGCCACGACCGGCATGTGACCGAAACGCTGGAGCAGCCCGTTGATCCAGTAGAACCCGCCGAGGTTGGTGCAGAGGCCGCAGAGCCAGCCGTAGAGGAAGGCGCGGCCGGGCGACCGGTCGCGCAGCGCATGGAGCAGCGGCACGAGCGCCACCCACATGAGCGGCCAGACGTCGAAGGTGGCGACGGAGAGGAAGGTGAGGGCCCCGGCGAGGACGCTGAAGGCCAGGCGGGCCAGCGGCTGCATGCGGCTATCCAGGGACCTTGAGCTTGATGGCGCCCGGCAGCATCTCGAACGTGGAGGGGAGCGCCCCGGGCTGCTCGCCGTCGACGTCGAGCAGCACCTGGTCACCGGCCTGGACCGGCTCGGCCTGCACGTGGCGGGCCTTCCAGTGCTCGACCTTGGGCATGCCGAGGTGCGTCCCCTTGTAGATGTGGCGCACCCGGAGGGCCACCTCGGCCACGCCGAAGTCGCCGAGCGCCACCACGTCGAAGAGGCCGTCGTCGAGGATCGCCTTGGGCGCGACGTGCATGCCGCCGCCGAAGTAGCGGCCGTTGGCCACGGCCACGTTGTAGATGCGTCGCTCCAGGGGCTTGCCGCCGTCGAGGGTCAGGCGCACGAGCTGGTTGCGGTAGCGCACCGCCGCCCGGGCGGTGGCGAGGAAGAAGGAGGCCTTGCCGCCGAGCGCCTTGGAGGAGGAGTTGACGATCGAATCGACGAGGCCGCCCATGCCGAACGACGCGATGTTGATGAAGTAGCGCTCCGCGGGGCGGCCGGCGGCGTCGACGAGCGAGAGACGCCCGGCGTCCACGCGCATGGTGGCCGTGCCCTGGAGCCCTGCCGCGGCCGCGGCGACGTCCTTCGGGATGCCGGCCGTCTTGCGGAAGTCGCCGCCCGTGCCCACGGGGATCTCGCCGAGGATCGCGTCGGGGTTCACGGCCTTGCCGTCGCGGAAGAACCCGTTGACCACCTCGTTCATGGTGCCGTCGCCACCGAGGGCGACGACCATTGCGTACCCCTCGTCGAGGGCCTGGCGCGCGAGCCGCGTGGCGTCGCCGGGTGCGGTGGTGAAGGCGTGCTCGAAGGCGCCGTACCCCGAGCGGATGGTGGCGGCGAGCTCGTCCCACCGCCGCTCGACGGTGCCGTTGGCGGAGCGGGGGTTCACCACCAGGAACGTGCGGATGCTCATCGGTTCCGTCACCTCCTCCGTCTCAGCTGGTCGCGCGGTCCAGGACGTCGATGAGGCCCAGGACCTCGATGGCGGTACCGCCGTCGCGGGCGTGGAGCCGCGCCGCCGCCTCCCCCAGCCGGCGCTTGCAGGTGGGGCAGGCCGTCGCCAGGAGCGAGACGCCCGCCTCCACCACCTCGGAGAGGCGCGCCTCCGCCATGGCCGCGGCCGTGAGCGGCGCGGTGCGCGGGAGCACTCCCCCGCCTCCGCAGCAGGCCGAATCGCCCCGGTTCCACGAGAACTCGTAGCGCCGCGGCGTGAGCGCGTCGAGGACGCGACGCGGTCCGTCGAAGTTGCCCAGGAAGCGCCCGAGGTAGCAGGGGTCGTGGAAGAAGAGCTCCGGCACCTGCTGCATCACCGGGATCAGGCCGATGAACCCCTCGAGGAACTCGGTCAGGTCGACGATCTCGGTCTCCAGGCGGACGCCGACCTCGGCGTACCGACGACGCAGCACGTGGACACAGGCCGGGCAGCCGCAGACGATCTTGCGGTAGCGGCGGAAGGCGCGCGCCACCCGCTCGGCGTGGGCCCGGAAGGCATCGGAGTAGCCGGCCGCCCACAGCGGGTAGCCGGCGCACAGCTCGTCGCCGTCGAACAGGCGGAGGTAGTCGGCGCCCAGGCGATCGAGCACCGCCAGGGTGCGCAGCACGTCACCGGGCGCGGTGGCGATGGCCTCGCAGCCCGGGTAGATCGCACCCTCGGCCTCGTCGGAGAAGCGGGCCTTCGGCAGCTGCGCGCGCGCCGCCTCGCGGAGCTTGGGGAGGCGGTAGCGGAAGGTGAAGTCGAAGTCCTCCAGGGAGGGGTGGCCGGCGCCGGCGGCCACCGCCGCGGCGCGGCCGGCCAGCAGCGCCGGCCCCACGTCGACCGGGTGCTTGCAGTAGCTGGTGCAGGCGCGGCAGGCCGCGCACGCGTAGAGGACCTGGGTGAAGTCGTGATGCCACGAGAGCTGGCCGCGGTGCAGCAGGTGGAGGAACTGCATCTTCTGCTGCGGGATGATGGTCTCGCGTGCCTCCGCGTTCGACACCGGGCACGCGCAGCGGCACAGCTTGGGGCAGTAGGCGCAGTACTGCAGCTGGCGATCGAAGGGCTTCAGCACGGCGCCACCGCCAGGCTCCCGGGGCTCATGATGTCCCCCGGGTCGAGGACGGCGCGCAGCGCGGCCGTGGCCTCGCGGAGCGGATCGCACGGCTCGCCGACGATCGTGGCCGCGGCCTCGAGGATCCGGTCGTGAGCGCGCTCACGGGAGCGCTTGTCCCCCTCCAGGGTCACGAGGACGCACCCGCCGCCGCGGTGGAGGCGGGCGATCGAGACGCGGCAGCGGGCGTGCGCCGCCGTGGACGCCGACACGACCGCGGCGTGGAGCGGGGCCAGCGCGGGGAGGGGGGCGGGGAGGACCAGGGCGTCGGGGTCCTTCGCGGCCGGCCCCTCCTCCGAGTCGGTGCGGCGCCGCCACCAGTGCTCCGCGGGAGCCGCGCCGACGTCGCTGCCGCCGAAGGCCTTCGCGGCGTCGGCCAGCACCCGGGCCTCGGCCGCGGCCAGCTCCGTGGGGCCGGCGCAGCAGCACACGAGCAGCGCGCCCGCCGCGGGCACGTCCGGTCCCTCGGCGCCGCCGTCGCCCAGGCAGCGCGCGGCGTCGGCGGCGTCGTAGACGCGCAGGGCCGCGAGGCGAGCGCCGCGGCGCAGGCACTCGACGCCGGCCTCGAGCGCGCCCGGCACGGTCGGGTAGGCGAAGGCCGAGAGGGTGCGCGACTCCGGGATGCGGCGCACGCGGAGCACGGCCGCGGTGATGATGCCCAAGCCCCCCTCGCACCCGAGCAGGAGCTGCAGGAGGTCGGGGCCCGCGGCATGCCGCGGCGCGACCCGGCTGTGCACCACCAGCCCGTCGGCGAGCACCGCGGAGACACCGAGGCAGGCGCCGTGGATCGGGCCGACGCGGGCCGCGGCCAGCTCGGGGCGGCGGCGGGCCAGGAGGGCGCCCAAGGGGAGCGCGAAGGCCTCCAGCGGGAAGTACCCGAGCGTGAGGCCACGACGGCCGAGGACCTCCTCGAGCGCCCTGCCGGTGATGCCGGCCTGCGCGTGCGCCACCAGCGAGGTCTCGTCGAGGTGCAGCACGCTCGTCATGCGGCGCTGGTCGACGAGGACGGTGGGGCGCGCCGGTCGCGGCGCGCTGCCCGGGCGCGTGCTGCCCACCGCGCGCCGGCGCGTGCCGCGGCGCACCGCCAGCAGGGCCGCGCCGTTTCCCTTCGCCACCTCGAGCACCTGGGCGATCTCGCCCGCCGAGGCGGGCCAGACCACCACGTCGCCGGGCGGCGGCGTGCCCGCGGGCGCGTAGTCGGCGAGGTCGGCGGCGGCGGTCGAGACGTGCTGCGGACCGACGACGGTGGCGACGAGGCGCTGGAGCAGCTCGCTCATGGCAGGCCGAGCTTCCCCGGGTTCATGATCCCGGCAGGATCGAGGACCCGCTTGAGCGCCCGCAGCATCGCCATCAGCTCGCCGTGGTGCTCCTGCATGAAGCCGGCCTTGGACAGGCCGATGCCGTGGTGGTGCGAGACCGTGCCCGAGGCGCCGAGCGCGGCGTGGAGCCCGTCGCGCCAGCAGGCGTCGTAGATGCGCTCCGCCTCGCGGCGCGACGAGCTGCCGCCGACGAAGGTGAAGTAGATCGAGCACCCCTCGGGGTAGGCGTGGGAGAAGTGCGCCATCACCATCGCGTGCCGGCCCACGGCCCGCTTCACGGCCTCGTACATCTCCAGGAGGTGCTCCCAGGTCGTGGCGACCTCCATCGTGTCGACGAAGGCGCCGTCGTGGAACACCTTGCTCTGCTTGTAGGAGATGTCGTAGCGGTGCTCCAGCCAGCGGAGGCCCGGCGCCGGCCCCAGGTCGCGGCCGCCCGCCCGCACCAGCTCCGCGTTGCCGACCTGCTCCTCGGCGGTGCACAGCGCGCGGTCCCCCTCGTAGCCGAGCACCAGCAGGCAGCCGCTCCGCGAGACCCGGTCGAAGAGGCCTAAGGCAGCCCGCGCCAGCGGCCCGACGTGCGGGATGGCGAGCGAGAGCGCCGCGCGGCGCAGCTCGTCGAGGGCGCCGTCGGGCCCGGGGGCGCGACGCCCCGCGCGCCCGCGCCACGGGCCGCTGGTGCCGAGGTGCGCGATGAAGGTGTCGATCTCGTCGTAAAGGCGGACGAAGGCGGGGCGCAGCCCCCGCTGGAGGAGTCGGCGGATGGCCTCGAGCCCGGCCGACGGGCGCGCGAACTCCCAGCCCCGCATGAGCTGGACCTCGGGGGCGCGGGCGATGCGCACCGTGGCCTCGGTGATGACGCCGAGGGTCCCCTCGCTGCCGACGAAGATCTGGTTCCAGTCCGGACCGACCGTCGAGGTCCCCGTGCGCACGACCTGGCCGGAGCCCGTGACCACCTCGAGGCCCTGCACCATGTCCTCGATCTTCCCGTACCGCGTCGAGGCCTGGCCGGCGGAGCGCGCCGCGAGCCAGCCGCCGAGCGTCGAGCAGAAGATCGAGGAAGGGAAGTGTCCCATGGTGTAGCCGCGGCGCACGAGCTCGTGCTCCAGGTGCTCGCCGACGATGCCGCACTCGAAGGTCGCGGTGAGCGCGTCGCCGTCGAGCGCCACGAAGCGGTTCATGCGCTTGAGGTCGAGCATGATGCCGCCGTGCGTGGGCCACGTGGCGCCGGTGACGCCCGAGCCCGCGCCGAAGGGCACGACCGGCACGCCGCGCGCGACCGCCACCTTGACGATGGCCGCCACCTCGGCGGTGGTCTCGGGCCAGACCACGACGTCGGGGGGGCTCGGCGCGACGTCGCCGTGGGCCACGCCGATCAGGCCACGCGGCCACAGGTCGCGCGCGTAGGCAGTGCGGTCGCACGCGGCCGACGAGATGCGCGTCCGGTCGAGGGCCTGCGCGAGGGCGTCGACGAGGCCAGCCTTGGCCGCCGGGGGCATGACAGGGCGACTCTATGCGGGCGGCCAGCCCGATGCAAGCACTGGCGGCCGACGGTGCGGCTACGGCGCGCCCACCTCCCGCGCGGCATGCTGGTCGGCGAGTTCCTCATCGCGGTGCGCTTCGTCGAGCCACGGCTGGCGAAGGCCTTCCCCGAGGGAGGTCTGGAGCTGCACGTCGCCGGCCGCCGCCGGGGTTGGGCGGCGCCCGTGCCCGCGGGTTCGGTCACGCTGGCGGCCACGACGGAGCCGTGCCGGGCGGTCGCGTGATCGCGAGGCGTGCTACACGGGCGGCGGGGGTGGCGCGTCCTCGTCCTTGGGTGCCGGAGCCGGCGTCGCGGAGACCTCGCCGCGCCCGTTGCCCTTGCTGCTGGCGGGCGCATCGCCCGCGGCGGCCTCACGGCGCGCGCGCCGCCGCTCCAGCATCACCAGCACCGCCGGCAGGACCACCAGGGCCGCCGACAGGGTGCAGAACTCGCCGATGATGGCCATGGAGCCGAAGGAGCGGAGCGCCTGGTTGTCGGCCACCAGCAGCGCGCCGTAGCCGATGATCGTGGTGAGCGCGCAGAGCGCCACGGCCGCGCCGGTGGCCTCGATGGTGTGCTGCACGCGGCCGCGTCCCTCGGCCTTGTAGCGCAGGTACACGTTTATCCCGTAGTCGACGTTGATGCCGAACGTGATGGGCAGGGCGATGAAGTTCAGGAAGTTCACGCGTACGTGCAGGGTGGCGGCCGTGCCGACCATCCACAGGACCCCGACCGACAGGATCCCGAGGACGAGGTACCATCCACCCTTGCGGAACGTGACCACGACCAGGAGGAGAGCGACCCCCAGCAGCGAGGCCACGGTGGCGATCGGCCCGTCGCGGATGATGGACTCGAGCATGCCGGCGAAGATCGCGGACTTGCCCGACGAGCGCACCGTGCGGCCGTCCTTGAGCCGGACCTGCTGGGTCACCGCCGCGACCTTGATCTGGACGCGCCCGTCCCACACGGTCACCCCCTCGCGTGCGAAGAAGACGACCGGCCGCCCGATCGTACCGTCGATCTCGGTGAAGTAGCGCCGCAGCCCCCAGGGCAGGTCCCGGGCCGCGATCACCTTGAGGTCGTCCGGCGGGCGCAGCCGCTCGGCGTCGGCCTTCTCCTGGTCGTCGAGCAGGTCGGCGTTCTTGTCGACCATGGTGCGGATCTGCGCCAGGATCTGGAGCTTCTCCCGCTGCTCCGGCGGCGCCCCCGGCAGGAAGTCGTTGATCGTCTTGATGTCGCCGAGGATGGCGAAGCGCTTGTCCTGCTCGCGCAGCTGCTGGCGGATCTCCTCGACCTGGGACGGGTGATCGGCGATCACGAAGTTCGGCGACAGCTCGCGGCCGAAGATCGGGCTGACGCGCCGGGAGACGGCGGTCGCGCCGGCGCCCTTCTGCGAGAGCTGGTTGCCGAGCTTGCGGAAGTCGTACTCGAAGGGGTCGCGCACGTAGCGCGGGAACGGCACGATGGCGGCGAGCGTGAGGGCGGTCGCGGCCAGCAGCACCAGCTTGGGGTGGCTGACCGTGAACCGTGCCAGCGGGGCGGCGGCCGCGAAGCCCTTGACGCGCGGCGCGGTCTGACCGAGGCCGCGCCGGTCGACGAGCACCCAGACCGCGGGGAGGGCGACGACCGTCATGGTCCACGCCATGATCATCCCGACGCCGCCGATGTAGCCGAACTGGTTGAAGCCGCGGAAGCCGGTGATGGCCAGGGAGCCGTAGGCGATGGCGGCGCCCAGCGAGGCGGCGAGGGTCGCGCGCGTGGTGGTGCCGACCGCGATCGCGATCGAGTCGCGCACGGAGCGGCCCGCGCGGCGCTCCTCCTCGTAGCGCGCCATCTGGATGATGGCGTAGTTGATGCCGTTGCCGACGATGATGGTTCCCAGGAAGGCCGTGGACGCGTTGAGGGCGCCGAACGCGGCCTGCGCGAACGCCATCGCCATGACCGCGGCGCACAGGCACGGGAACACCACCAGCGGGATGGACCGGAACCGGCCGTAGAAGAGGAAGATCACCAGCCCGGTCATGAGGATGCAGACCGAGCTCGCCCAGACCAGGTCGTCCTCGAGCGCCTTGCGCTCCTCGATGGCGGTCATCACGTCGCCGGTCAGGCCGACCGTCATCTGCGGGTGGTACCGCGTGGGCTGCATCTCGACCGTGAGGCGACGGATGGTCGGGGCGATGTCCTCGCCGTGGTGCTCGCTGAAGATGGAGCCGTCCAGGCGCACCACGACGGCGTAGACGAGGCGATCCTTGGTGGCGAAGTAGCCGCCCGGGTACTTGTCGGTGAGCTCCGACTCCTTCTTCTCGATGTCGGCCCGGCGGCCGGCCAGCGTGTCCTTGCCCTCCTGGTCGTCGTCCGACAGGTCGACGAAGGCCGGGTTCTTGCGCTTCATGATCGCGCGGCGGAGACGGTCGCGTGCGTCCTCGAGCTTCTGGACGCCGGCGTAGAGGAACTTGTTCTGCTTCAGGAACTCGCGCTCGGCCTGGACCCCGTTCTCCACGTCGAGGACGCCGCGCAGCCCGAGGTCGCGGATGCGCTGCGCGGCGTCGTCGGAGAAGCGCTGGTTGGCCTCGGGCGACGGGCTCTCCACGGCCACGACGATGTGCGACATGCCGTTGATGCGCCCGGCCATCTCGCGCAGCACCACGACCGCCGGGTCCTTCTGGGGGAGGAGCTCGGCGAAGTCGGTCTTGAGCTTGAGCCTGGTGGCGCGCCAGGCGGCGAAGGCGACCAGGAGCACCGTCACGACGATGATGAGCTTGTGCCGCCGGACGATGAAGTCGGCGAACCGGGCGCTCCCCCGCGGCAGCTCAGGCGTCTCGGCCATGGGCTCTCAGGTGCGTACGAGTAGCATCCACGTCGGTTGGAAGCAAGCCATGTGCGGCCAGTTGCTGGCGAAAACGTTCACTGGCTCTCCGGGGCCTGCTGCCCCGGCATCGACAGATGGGGAACGCGGCGCACGTCGGTCCGGTCGTCACCAACGTAGTCGAGAGTCATCCTCGGCAGCGCGGCCCAGACGTCGCGTGTCGCTCGACACCGGTCGAGAACGGTGCGCCACGCGTTGTCCGCGCACCAGATCCACGCCGTGACGCGCTCCGCGGGTCGCACCAGATACCGTGGGAACAGCAGCCGATAGCGCCACGGGAAGTAGTGGCCCACCACCTGGTGGTAGTAGCGGATGCGCCCTCTCAGCTCACTCAGATGCCAGCCTGGGCGAGTCCGGCGGTCCAGCCCCCCGTCGACGCCGAGCCGCCGGTAGACGGCGGAACGCGGGTCGTAGACCATGTACTCGCCGGGGCGCCGCGACCGCTCGTACTTGAATGCGAACGACTGCTCCTCGCCACACCCGAGGCCCACTTCGTCCCAACCGCCGATGCGGGCCACGAGCGACCGACGAACCGAGAAGTTGTTGCCCACGTAGAAGGTGATGCCCTCTTTCCGCAGGCTGCCGAATGGCAGGGTCACGGGATCCCGCAGGATCGTGTAGTGGAACGCGAGCCAGCGCACGAGCCGTGGGAAGCGCACCGGATCCGGCCGGTCCTCCCTGCGGGTCAGACGCCCCGAGACCCCCATGCAGAGAGGGTCGTCGTAGTTCGCGACATGCGCGGCGATCCAGTCGTCGGCGAACGGCAAGTCGTCATCGTCGATGAACGCCAGGATCTCACCGCGCGCGTGGCGCACGCCCTCGTTGCGTGCTCCGGCAGCCCCGAGGGGGGGGCGCACCAGCACGTGGATCCGGGGGTCACCGAGTGCCGAGATATCGGCGCCGAGCTCGGGATCGTCGCTCTGCTCCACGATCACGATCTCGAAAGGATCGTAGGTCTGGCGCCGCAGCCGCGCGAGGAGCTCGCGCAGCGGTCCGGGCCGCTTGTAGGATCGAACGACGACCGAGACCAGAGGGGGCATGTGGCTATGACCCGCCTTTCGAGAGGGCTACGGGCGCCCGAGGCGGCGGGGTGCCGTCGCGCCCCCCCTTGGCCGTGCGCCTGAGCCCGATGATCCAGCCGATGAGGAGCCCGATCGCGATGCCGATGAGCGTGCGGATGCGCCGGGCTATCTCGAGAGTGAGCCCCACGATCGGGTCGAGGCCCAGGAGCTTGTAGAGCAGGGTGGTGTTCGCCTCGGCGACGCCGATCTGCGAGGGGACAAAGGTCATGGCCCATGAGAGGAGCTGGGCCGACGTCTGGGTCAGCAGCGCCAGCGCCGCGAGCCACCAGAGGCTACGGTCCGGGAGCAGAACCGGCAGCAGCACCCAGTACTCGGCCGCCAGCAACAGGCGCGCGAGGGCGATCCAGAGGACGGCGCGCAGGAAGGGGCGCGGCCGTCGCTGCCGGAACTCGCGGATGCGTGCGTCGATGTTCCTGGCCTTGTCGGCGACCGCCTCCGGCTCCTTCAGGTGCACGAAGGGGAGCTTCTGCAGCACGCGGATGATCGTCGCGGCCGCGCCCCGGCGCAGGAAGAGGTAGACGAGCGTCATCGGCACGAAGAAGGCGATCGCGACGGCGAGAACGGTCAGCACCGTGCGCGGTGGCAGGTCCAGGAGCGCGAGGCACAGCAGGGGGACGGCCAGGTTGAATGCCAGCTGGCTCACGTAGCCGAAGAAGGTGAGCGTGACGAGCGAGGCGATCAGCTCCTCGGTCTCCACCTTGTCGCGCAGGATGGTGCCGCGCAGGACCCCGCCGAGCTGGCCGCCGGGGGTGAGCACGTTGATGGCGTGGCCGGCCCAGAAGGCGGCGAAGAAGTTGCGGAAGGTGGCCCGCGAGCGGGCCGGGTCGACCATGCACTGCCACGCGGCGCTGGTGACGACCAGGCCGGCGACGTAGGCGGCGAACGTGCCGGCGAAGGCCCAGCCGACCTGCCGCAGCCTGGCGCCCACCTGCTGCAGGTCGAGCTTGACCACCAGGAGCACGAGCAGCACCGCGCCGAGCACGAGGCAGGCCGCGTTGAAGATGACGGCCAGCCGCGAACGGCGCCCGGGCCCGACGGAGCTGTGAGTGGCAGTCGACGCCATGACCAGAGCCCGATGCAGGTTCCGTGCCCCGCGCGGGAACGCTGCCTACGCCCGTGGTTCTCGTCGGGGGACGGGCCCGCATGCCCCCGACTCTACCGGTGGGAAACGGACGCTTCCGTCGAAATCCCCACGTTCCGGCGCTGGCGGGGTCAGTCGCCCCTGCGGGTTGCGCATGGCCCTGCGCTTGCAGGCGCCAGTTGCAGGAGGCGCCCATGCGGCCAGGCGAGACAGTCTCGACGTCACCGGATCGGTGCGCGCTGATCCTCGCCGCGGCGCGGCTCGCCGACGGGACCCCCGCGGCGGCCGTACGCGTCGCGGGCCTGACGGTGCTCGAGCGCAGCCTCTTCGTCGCGCGCGAGGCCGGCGCGCGGCGCGCCATCGTCGTCGCCGAGGCACCGGCCCTCGGGCCGCTGCGCGCGGCCGTGGTCCGGCCCGATGTCGGCATCCCGGCGGAGTTCGAGAGCCCGGAGAGCGAGGGGCTCGATCGCTGGCTGCAGGCGGCTGACGACTTCATCCTGCTGCGCGCGGACGTGGTGCTGCCGATCTTCTACGTGCGGAGGCGCCTGCAGCTCGGCCGCTACTCGCTCCGGAAGGCGCGGCTGTCGGCGACGATGCGCTCGTAGTCGGCGAGCATGCGCGCGCGCGTGGCGTCGTCCCAGCCGAGGAGGACGCCCATGCGCCTCGCCACCTCCGCCGCCACGCCAGAGGCCTGGTCGCGCGACATGAGCAGCAGCGGCACCCGGCGTCCGAGGAAATCGTCGACGGTGGCGGCCATCTCGTTCTCGACGGCGTAGTCGAGCTGCGCCCACACGTACGCGAACTCGGGGTCGAGGCGCTGCTGCGACGCGCGGTCGCGCCCCAGGATGGGGAGCAGCTCGGGCGCGCGCGCCCCGTAGGTGAGGGCGAGGTTCAGGGCCACGTCGGCCGGGATGTCGGCGCGCGCGGCCAGCTTGTCCCCCACGGATTCGGGGGTCACCGTCTTGCCGAGCCCGACGCCGCCGCGCAGGTGGCGGCGCATGGTCAGGCACGGGCCCACGTCCTCGGCGAAGCCCAGGTTGCGCAGCAGCTCGATGGCCTCGTCCACGACCTCGCGCGCCATGCGCCGGTACGTGGTGAGCTTGCCGCCGGTGATGGTGAGGACGCCGCCGGGCTCGGTGAACAGCTCGTGCTCGCGGGAGACGTCGGAGGTCTTGACCGCGTCGGCGCCGATGAGCGGCCGCAGCCCGGCCCAGGTCGAGAGCACGTCGCCCCGGGTCAGCTTCGTACCGGGGAAGTAGTGATTCGCGGTCTTGAGCAGGTAGTCGACGTCGGCGCCGCTCGCGACCACGCGGTCGAGATCGCCGTGGTAGTCGGTGTCGGTGGTGCCGATGACGGTGCGCCTGTGCCACGGGATGGTGAAGGTGATGCGCTTGTCGTGCGTCGCCATGACCACCGCGTGGTTGGCCGGGAGGCGCTCGCGGTCGATGAGGACGTGGGTCCCCTTGGTGGGGCGCAGCCGTCGGGACTTCGCCTCGCCCATCTGCAGCAGCGTGTCGTCGGACCAGGGGCCGGTCGCGTTCACGAAGACCCGGCCGCGGACCACGACCGTGCGCCCGCCGAGGAGATCCTCGACCTCCACGGCGCTCACCCGGCCGCCCTTGCGCTGCACGCCCTTGACGCGGGCGTAGTTGAGCGCGGCGGCGCCCAGCTCGCTCGACTCGAGGACGTTCTCGAGCGTCAGGCGGGCATCGTCGGTGACGGCGTCGTAGTAGACGATGCCCCCGGTGAGCTTCTCGCGGTTGAGCTGCGGCTCCAGCTCCGCGATGGAGCGGGCGCGGTGCTTGGTGTGCCGGTGGACGCGGAACTTGGCCAGGGCGTCGTAGATCCAGAGGCCCGCATCCATCATCGCCAGCCCCGGGAAGCGCCCCTTGTAGGTCGGCATCAGGAACGGGATCGGCCGCACCAGGTGGGGCGCCAGCCCGATGAGCAGTGAGCGCTCGCTCGTCCCCTCGAAGACCAGCCTGAACTGCGCGTGCTGCAGGTAGCGCAGGCCGCCGTGGATCAGCTTCGAGGAGCGCGACGAGGTGCCGGACCCGAAGTCGCGCTGCTCGAGGAGCGCCACCTTCAGCCTGCGCATGGTCGCGTCGCGCGCCACGCCGGCGCCAGTGGCGCCGCCGCCGACCACGACGATGTCGAACGTCTCGCGGGTGAGGCGGGCGAGGGTCTCGGAGCGCCTGGTGGTCACCTGGCGTCTCCGCTCTTGGCCGTGGCCGCGTCGGCGGCGGCCGGCGCCGCGGGCGAGCCTGGCGCCGCAGGCGAGCCTGGCGCCGCAGGCTCGATCGCCCGCACGTGCAGCTCCGCGAGCTGCCGCGCCGACACCTCGCCGGGCGCGTCGGTCAAGAGGTCGGTCCCCTTCTGGGTCTTGGGGAAGGCGATCACGTCGCGCAGCGATTCGGCGCCGCACACGAGCATGACCAGGCGGTCGAGGCCGGCGGCGATGCCGCCGTGCGGCGGCGGCCCGTAGCGGAGCGCGTCGAGGAGGAAGCCGAACTTCGCCCGGGCCTCCTCGTCGCTGAGGCCCAGCGCCTTGAAGACGCGGGCCTGCACCTCGGTCTGGTGGATACGGATGGAGCCGCCGGCCACCTCGTTGCCGTTCAGCACGAGGTCGTAGGCGCGCGCGTGCACCCGCGCCGGATCGGTCTCGAGGAGGCCCAAGTGCTCGGGCTTCGGCGCCGTGAACGGGTGGTGCGCCGCGACCAGCGACTTCTCCTCGTCGCTCCACTCGAAGAGCGGGAACTCGTTGATCCACACGAATTTCCACTGTCCCGCCGGGATCAGGCCGAGGCGCCGCCCCAGCTCGAGCCGGAGCGCGCCCATCACGGTATTGGCCACCTTGGCCTTGTCGGCGCAGAAGAAGAGGACGTCGCCGGGCACCGCGCCCATGGCGGCGCTCGTCGCGGCGAGCGCCTCCGGCGTGAAGTTCTTGGCGAAGGGGGCCTGCCACGCGCCCCCCTCCTGGACGCGGGCGAAGGCGATCCCCTTGGCGCCGAAGGGCTTGCCGAAGTCCGCGAGGGTGTCGAGATCCTTGCGCGACAGCCGCTGCCCTTCGGGGACCCGCAGCCCCTTGACGATGCCGCCCGCGGCCACCACCTGCTCGAAGACCCGGAAGCCCGAGACCCGGGTGGCCTCGGTGACGTCGCACAGCTCGAGCCCGAAGCGCAGGTCGGGCTTGTCCACGCCGTAGCGCGCCATGGCCTCGTCGTAGGAGAGGCGCGGGAAGGGCCGCGGCACCTCGACCCCGAGGACCGTGCGCCAGATCTCGGCCATCATCCCCTCGACGACGGCCTGCACGTCCTCTTCGTTGACGAACGACGCCTCGATGTCCACCTGCGTGAACTCGGGCTGTCGGTCGCCGCGCAGGTCCTCGTCGCGGAAGCAGCGCACGACCTGGAAGTAGCGGTCGAACCCCGCCATCATGAGGAGCTGCTTGAAGAGCTGCGGCGACTCGGCGAGGGCGTAGAAGCGGCCCGGGTTGAGGCGGCTCGGCACGAGGAAGTTGCGGGCCCCGCCGGGCGTGTACTTCACCATGAACGGCGTCTCGACCTCGGTGAAGCCGGCGCCGTGCAGGAAGCGGCGCGACGCCTCGTAGCACCTCGAGCGGGTGAGGAAGTTGCGCTGCAGCGCCGGGCGGCGGAGGTCCAGGTAGCGGTGCTTGAGGCGCACCGGCTCGCTCGTGTCGATGGCGCCCTCGATCTGGAAGGGCGGGGTGTCGGAACGCGAGAAGAGCTCCAGGTGCCGGGCGTCGACCTCGACCGCGCCGGTGGGCATCTTGGGGTTCACGTTCGTGCCGCGCGAGATGACCTTCCCGTGCACCCCGATGCAGAACTCGGAGCGCAGATCGCCGGCCAGCGCGTGGGCCGCCGGGCAGGAGTCGGGCCGGAACGCGACCTGGGTGAGACCCTCGCGGTCGCGCAGGTCCACGAACACGATGCCGCCGTGGTCGCGGCGGTTGTGCACCCAGCCGCACAGGACGACGTCCTTGCCGATGTCGCTGTCGCGCAGGGCGCCGCAGGAGTGGGTACGCGGGTGCTCGCGGAGGAACTCTGCCGTCGACATGCGGGCAAGCATATCCTCGCGCCGAGGTGAGTCAAGCGACGCCACGTCGTCGCACGGCCACGGTCGCGCCGCTCTCCCCGACGGGGGAGATGTCGGCCCGCGGGCGTTGAGAACATGACGGGGTTGGTGGAGGTTGGGCACCGCGGCGCACCGTGGCGCGGCCGCGCGCAGTGCTCTCGGGGGGTTCCGGCGCGCGGGCCGCGTGGCACCGGGATTGCTCGTTGATCGTGCCGGGAGTGCCCGAGAGGACTGGGCCTCTCGGTCCGGGCACGCACGTGTTGCGGGAGGGCACAGCCATGATCACTCAGGCAGTCATCCTGGCGGCGGGCAAGGGACAGCGGCTCAACGGTCACGAGGTGCCGAAGCCGCTCGCGATGGTCGGCGGGCGCACGCTGCTGCGCCGCGCGCTCGACTCCCTCGGCCTGGCCGGCGTGCGCGACGTGGGGATCGTCGTCGGCTACCGCGGCGTGGAGATCAAGGCTGCGTTCGCCGGGGGGCACCCCGAGGTCCGCATCACGTGGATCGAGAACCCCGACTACGACAAGCCGAACGGCGTGTCGCTGCTGGCGGCCCGGTGGTTCCTCAAGGGGCGGGCGTTCCTGCTCATGGCCGACCACGTCTTCTGCCCCGACGTGCTCCTGCCCCTGGCGAACCTCGATGCCCGGGGCGACGCCACGGCGCTGGTGGTCGACTCCGACATCGCGCGCTGCTACGACCTCGACGACGCCACCAAGGTGCTCCGCTCGGGCGACCTCGTCGTCGACATCGGCAAGCAGATCCCGGCCTTCGACGGCATCGACACGGGCATCTTCCTGATCTCGCCGCGCCTCGTCAGCGAGCTCGCGAGGCTCGAAGCGCCGAGCCTCTCCGACGGCGTGCGCTGCCTGGCGCACCGCGGTCTGGTCCGCGCTCACGACATCGACGGCCGCCTGTGGCAGGACGTCGACACCCCCGAGACCAGGACGCACACCGAGTGGCTCCTGCGCGCCTACGGCCAGGAGCTGCGCGGCCGGCCGCCCACCGATTGCGACGCCGCGGTCTGCTTCCGCGTCGCCTCCCTCAAGGTCGCGAACGCCCGCGCGTGCCGGCGCCGGGCGGTAGGGTCGGCCGAGGCTTCAGCCCTGATCCGACCCGGTGAGGGCCGTGCCGTGGGCGGTCGCGGCCTCGCGCCGCATCTGCAGGCGGCGTCGCACGACCACGGAGCAGCTCAGGGACGCACCCACGAAGAGCGCGACGGCCGCGATCTGCAGGAGGCCGAAGAGCGCGCCCACGAGCACTGCCAGCGTCTGGGTCTCGCGCCCCGACGATCGGGCGGCGAGGCCCCAGATCCTCCGGAGGGGGGTCGAGGGGACGCCGACGCGCTCGGCTCCGGCCAGGAACTCGTCCCGGCACGAGGTGCCGGTCGAGATCAGGTGGAGGTACGAGACGGCGATGGCGACGACGGTGCAGACGGCCGCGCAGACTCCCATCCAGGTCCACAGGGCCGAGTGACCGCGGTTCGCCAGGTGGGCCGTGACCGCCATGATGGTGGCGAGGGAGGTGACGTCGTGGCCGGCGGTGTCGAGCCAGCCGCCGAGGAACGAGCCCTGGTACCGGAGGCGCGCCAGCTCGCCGTCGACTCTCCCGAGGACGGCGGCGCACTGGAGCAGGAGCGCGCCGAGCAGCGGCAGGAGGTAGCGGCCACCCGAGGCGATGGCGATGCAGCCCACCAGGCCGGCGAGGAAGACCGCGATGCTGATGTGGTTGGGGTGGACCGACACGTCGACGAGCAGGCGGGTGACCCGCGCCGAGAGCGGCCGGTTCAGGCATCGTGACACCCAGGCGTCCGCTGGCTTCACCAGCGACTCGACCAGCAACCGCTCGGCCACGTGGGTCTCGGCGTCGCTGCGGACCGCCTGCCACGGGAGGCCCGTGACCGGGACCGTCTGGAGCCGCCCCTCGGCCACCTCCGCGTCGAGCTCGAGGACGTCGCCCCGCATCGGCTCGTGCGCCAGGCCGTCGAGGAGCCCGCCGAGGGCGTCGGCCTTCAGCAGGCCGAGCCCCACCCAGGTCGGGCCGGTGGCGAGGCGGAGGCTCTCGGCGCCGCGGATCGGCCCGCCGCGCTCGTCCACGAGGAGCTCACCCGGCTCCGCGTCCCTGAGGGCCGGGGAGACGAGGCGCGTGTGCGCGACGTCGGCGCGCAGCACGGCGACCGGGTCGTCGCCGGCGAGCCGGCGGAGGATGGCGGCGCGGTCGGTCTGCGGGTCGGCCCAGGTCAGCTCCACGCCCAGATCGGTGCGCTGCACGGAGGCGCGCAGGGCCGCGTGCAGGGGGCGCTCGGCCACCGCGACGGCCTCGGTGGCGCCCGCGTCGCGCGCCACGAAGACGGCCCGCTCGAGGAGCGACAGGCCCCCGACGCGCATGGCCGCCACGGGGGAGCCGCTGGCGAGGCGGAGGCCGGCGAGGAGGAGTGCGCGCATGTGGGCTCGCGCTTCCCTCTATATCGCCCGGCGGCAGGTGATGCAAGCTCCGGCGCGCCTGCCATGCCCGGCGCCGGCGCGTGCGTGGCCGTCAATGCGTCATGACGAGCACCTGGAGCTCGCCGACCAGGAAGCCGAGGACCGCGCCCACGGTGATCAGGATCCACTCGTCCTGCTTGAAGACGGGCCGCAGGATCCCCTCGAACTCGTCGGCGGTGAGCTGCTGCATCTTGGTGGTGAGGGTGTTGCGCACGTCCATCGCGTCACCGGCGTAGGTCTCGAGGTGCTTGAGCGTCCGCGGCAGGCGCACCATGAGCTTGCGCAGCACCATGCGCTTCATCTCGTGGTAGCGCTCCGTGCCGACGGCGAAGACCAGGAACGGTTTGGCCAGGCCGGCCTCCTCGTCGACCATGCGCTGGACGTGACGCTGGATCATGTCGAAGAGCTGGTCCGACAGGGGGCCCGAGAGGACCGCGTCGATGATGTTGGCCGGCGTCAGGATCTCGCGCGCGATCAGGTCCCCGTAGGCGGCGGCGACCTCCTTGCGGCGCTTGAGGAAGAGCCCCTGCCACTTGATGAAGCCGAGGTAGCGCGTCGGCTCCTTGGGCCGGAAGATCATCTTGAGCGCCAGCCAGTCGGTGAACCAGCCGACGAAGAGGCCGAAGACCGGCATCACCCAGGACGCGTGGGTCAGCGTCCAGACGGTCAGCTGCACCAGTCCGAGGGCGAAGCCGAAGGGGAGGCCGCACCGCGCGATGAAGCGGAACTCCTCCTTGCCCGCCTCCTGGAAGATGCGGTTGAGGAGCGGCTTCTCGCGCAGCAGGTTGCTCAACACCATGGCCTTCAGGTCGAAGACCTTGTCGAGGTCGAGCTTGACCTCCTCCATGACCTGCCGGACCACGCCGGGCGCGTCGGCCTTGACCCGGTCGATGATGCGGCGCCGGATCGCGTCCGGCATCATGGTCCACAGCTTCGGCTGGTAGTGGTCCATCACCTCCTGCGCGATGTCCTCGATGTCCTCGAGGAGCGGCTGCTCGATCTCGCGCGCCACGCGCGCCGGATCGAGACGGCCGAAGATCTCCCGCGGCGAGACGAGCCGCGACGTCATCGTGTCGCAAGCGATGGTCGCCATCCGCGCGGCCCGCCGCGGCACGATCCCCTGCCAGCCGAGCCAGGGACGGATGCCGACGAACTCGATGGGCTGGAACATCATCCGGATGGCCACCAGCTTGGTGACGTAGCCGATGATGGCCGCGACGATCGGCATCGACGCGTAGACCCACCAGTGGGCCCGCAGGTCGGCGAGGATCGACTGCCACATGGCGACTACATGCCCGTCGACGCCTTGATGTGGATGGCGTAGTAGGCGCCCTCGGGGCCATGGTCGCGCCGCACCACCTCGCCCCAGAAGCGGATGCGCCACGGCCCGTGCACACCGATGAAGCCGGTCACCGACTCGCCGACCTGGAGGTCGACGGCCCCGTAGGTGGACAGCGTGCGGAGGTACATGCCGATCTCGCTGTAGTTCACCGTCAAGAAGTGGAGCGGGATCTCGGGGCGGTCGATCTGGACCGGGATCGCGCCCGCGAAGCGGATGGCGCGACGCTTCGACCGGATGTCGCGGAGGTAGCGCGGCGCCTCCCGCTGCTGGCGCGGGACGCGGTAGAGCTCGCGCGTGTGGAGCTCCATGGCGGTGAGGCTGCCGTCGTAGACGCACCCCGTGTCCACGTTGATGTGGTTGGCCGCAATCTCGGGCTCGCCCTGCTGGCAGTGACCGTGGACGATCACCTTCGACCACGCGTAGACACTCTCCGACATGTCCCGCGTCCACAACAGCTCCTCCCGGTGCTCCTCGGGATCGAGCTGCTCGAGGGGGATCTCGGGGACCCCGGCGTGCGCGAAGAAGTAGTCGGGCGTGTCGTGGCAGAGCTTCAGCTCGCGGAAGAAGGCCACGTGCTCGTCGGGGATGCTGTACTGGCCGAGCTGGTCCGCGTACGATGCCAGCGTGCTGCTGCCGCCGTTGTAGACGAACATGCCGCCGCCGAGCGAGCCGGGGGAGTCGAGGAAGTCGCCCAGCATCGCCTCGTGGTTGCCCATGAGCGGGACGACGCGGTAGCGCTTCCGCAGGTCGAGAATGGTCTCCACCACCTGCCGCGAGTCGGGGCCCCGGTCGATGTAGTCGCCCACGAAGAGGATGGTCGAGTCGGCGGTGAGCGGCAGCTTCTCGAGCAGCAGCTTCAGCTCGACCGCACACCCGTGGATGTCCCCCACGACGAAGAGGGGCCCGTCGCCCCTCCCTGCGGACACGCCTTTGGTGGCAGACACCAATTCCGCACGGTATGACAGGACCGGCTCAACGTGCAAGTCCGCGATGGCCGGTTCAAGCCGGGCCCCGAGTGTGGGACAATGCGCCGGGCGCAGCGCGCCGAGGGAGACCCGGGAATGGCGTTCGAAGGGCTGAAGGTGGTCATGCGGGACGGCCGGGAGCACGGCCCGATCGACCTCAACGCGCTGCGGGGCTGGGTGACCGCCGGGCACGTGCCGGTCGACGCCGTGGCCGTGTGCCAGTCGACGGGGGCACGCAAGGCCGTGGGGGAGGTGCTCGGGCTGCCGCCTCCGGGCTACGTGCCGCCGGGCGCGTACCCGCCGCCGCCGGGGGGTTACGGGTACCCGCCGCCGCCGGCGGGCTACGGGTACCCGCCGCCGCCGGGCTTCCAGCCCGTCGACCTCATCGCGCCGGTGAACGTGCGCAACTCCCTCGCCGTGGCCGCGGGCTACCTGGGGATCTTCTCGTTCGTGTGCATGGGCCCGCTCCTCGGGATCCCGGCGATGATCTGCGGCTTCCTCGCGCTGCGGAAGCGGAAGGAGCTGGGGGGCGGTGGCCGGGCGTGGACCGGAATCATCTGCGGCGGCCTCACCACGCTCGGCACCGCCGTCCTCCTGGTCGTGTCACTCCTCTCGAAGCACTAGACCGGCCCGGATGCGCATCGCGCACTTCAGCGATCCTCACCTCCTCGACGTGAGCTCGGCCACCCTCCGTGATTTCGCCTCGGCCAAGGTCCTGGCGGGCAGCCTCAACGTGGTCTTCAACCGCGCCCGCAAGCACCGCACCGAGTGCTTCGCGGCCCTCGTGGACGATCTCAACGCGCAGGATCTCGACCACGTGGTGTGCACCGGCGACCTCGTCAACCTCGGCCTCCGGCCCGAGTTCCAGCGGGCCGCGGAGCTGCTGGGCCGCATCCGGCTCGGACCCGCCGGGGTCACCCTGGTCCCCGGCAACCACGACTACTACACGGCCGCCGCGATGACCGAGCAGCGCTTCGAGCGCGCGCTCGGCGCCTACGCCACCGGTGACGGCCAGACCCGCCCGGACTACCCGTTCCTGCGGCTGCGCGACGACCTCGCCGTGGCGGGGCTCTGCTCCGCGTACGCCTCGCCCCTGGGCCTCGCGGACGGGCGCCTCGGCCCGGCGCAGCTCAGGGCGGCCGAGGCCCTGCTGACCCGGGTCGAGGTGCGCGAGCGGTTCCGGCTGGTGCTGGTCCACCATCCCCCCGTGGTCCACCGCGGGTGGTTCGCGCGCAACCTCCGCGACCGGGAGGCGCTGCAGGCCATGCTGGCCCGGGCCGGCGCCGACCTCGTGCTGCACGGCCACGATCACCACGATGAGCGCGCGGCGATTCCGGGGCCCGGCGGGAGCATCCCGGTCATCGGCGTGGGCTCGGCCTCCTACGACGATTGGCGCCTCGATCGCGCGGCGCGTTACCACGTCTTCGAGATCGCCGGCCGGAAGCTCGTGCGCGTGACGACACGCGTCTGGGATCGGGATGCCGATCGGTTCCGCGAGCTTGTGTGATCCCCTTCAAGTAGAGCTTTAACTAAGCGCTTATATAGCCATTTCTATTCGCGATAATCCAAGCGATCCAAACGTAGTCCGCCTCGCGAGATGCGCGGATCAAGATCGCGGTCACTGATCAGCGGACAGCGACGGGAAAGACGCCGATCGGGAGCGCGCGATCGGCCGCGCGCGGTCTCGATCGACGATCGGTGGACGACCGGATCGGGCCTACCTGGCCGGCTGCCACACGAAGGGGAGCTGGCTCATGGTCGCGTAGGAGACCGGGCCCGCGTCCGCGCTGGCGAGGTGCTGGTCGAAGTGGGTCAGCGCGCCATCCAGGTTGGTGTAGTACGGGTTGCCGAAGCTGACCGGGTGGTAGCCCACGCTGAGCGCGCGCGGCTCAGTGAGCGCCGTGCCGTCCCAGTTCTTCTGGAAGATCTCGACCATCTCGTCCGTGGTGACGTAGTCGGCCAGGATGCCGTTGTCGGGCGCCTCGAGGATGCCGACCTGCGGCGCCACGCTCGTGAGGATGTCGGTGACGTTCGGGTAGTAGGGCTGGCTCAGGTCGTCGATGGTGGCCCAGTTGGCCTGATTCCAGGCGTAGAGCGAGGCGCCCGGCACGTTCTGCCACGCCTCCAGCCGGCTCCAGTTGCAGCCGCTGGCGTCCACCACGAAGCCGGCCGCGTGCAGGGCCTTGAGCGTGTGGATCTGCGAGGTCCAGCCGCCGGCGCGGAAGGTGAGCGGCTTGCCGAGGCCGTGCGCGATGAAGATCGAGTCGGCCTCGGCCAGCATCGTCGCCATCTCCTCCTCGGAGTACTCCGCGAGCACGACGGTGTAGCCGGTGTCGTCGCCGTTGGCGTAGCCGAAGGAGGGGGAGGTGCGGCAGGCGAGCCCCGCCTGCTCGACGAAGCTGCACCAAGGGTGGATGTGGAGGCCGATCTCGTCGTCGTAGGTGTCGCGCATGGTCTTGACGAGGTCGGCGAGGTAGGTCGCGCGCGTCGGCGCTACCGCGGGGTCGGTGAAGGTGTAGGGGCCGAAGAAGTGCGTGATCTTGAGGTCGGCGTGGCGGTCGTGGAGCGCCTGCTGCCGCGCCAGGTTGGCGTCGGGGCTGTCCGGGTCGTCCCAGTCGTTGGAGACCACGACGTAGAACGGGTGCGAGCGCTGGAAGGTGAGCTGCGCGAAGGCCTTGGTGGCGCCGTTCGCGGCGAGGAGCACCTCGTGGGCGCCCGGCGCGATGGTGGCGATGTCGACGGCGGCGCGGAAGGTGCCCCCCCGCTTGGTGAGCTTCACGGGCGTGCCGCGGTCGAGCCACAGGTAGATGTAGCGGGGCTTCGCCGTGGTGGGCATGACCGCCACCTCGAGGGTGTCGGTGCCGGACGTGACCGAGTTGCCGATGAGGTACCACGCCCGGAGGCCGCCGACCTGATAGCCCTGCGCCTCGGGCGAGTCCCCCTTGTCGGGCTCGCGCGGCGGCATGGGCGGGACCGGCTCCTCGTCGCCGCCGCAGCCGACGGCGGCGGGCGCGGCGAGGAGCGCCACGGCCACGAACGCGGCCGCGGCTCGGAGCCAGGGTGCGTCGCCGGTGCGGTAGTGACGGCTCAGCATGGCGGTCCCCCTCACCCGTTGCTCACGAGGACGCCGGCGTAGCCGACCACGGCGTCGTAGTCGCCCGACACCTCGCCGGAGTTGGTGTAGCGTACCACCTGGGCGCTCGTGGCGCCCAGCTCGACGGCCGCGGCGAGCATGACCGTGGCCGGGATGAACCCGCACATCGAGATGTCGTTGCGCTCGACCACGTCGTAGAGCCCCGCCGGGTCGAGCGCGACCATGCGGTCGAGCGCGAGCTTGTCGCGCTCGGCAGCCACCTTCGCCGGCACGTAATGCGACATGTCGCTGGAGGCGCAGAGGAGCACGTCGTCGTGGCCGCGCACCACGCTCGCGACGGCCTTGCCGAGGGCCAGGCAATCGTCGCGGCTCAGCCCGGCGAGGGTCAGCGCCACGATGCGCACGTCGGCGCGCCGCGCCCGCAGGAAGGGGAGCTGCACCTCGAGGGAGTGCTCGGACTCGTGGGCGCGACGGTCTCCGGTCAGCAGCGGCGAGGCGGCGAGGAGGGCGGTGCGCAGGTCGTCGTCCACGTCCACCGCGCCGCCCGGGAGCTGCCAGGGACCGCCCGGCCAGACCGCGCCGCGCACCCCGCGCCCGGTGTGGTTGGGAGACATCACGATTGCCCGGGCCGGCACGCGCACCCGCGCGTACACCGCGCCCGCGCAGGCGCCGGAGTACATGTAGCCGGCGTGGGGCGCCATCAGGCCGAGGCAAGGCTCGCCGGCGGCGGCGCCGGTCAGGTACTCCGCCACCTCGGTCGCCAGCTTGCGAGGATCACCTGGGTAGAAGCGGCCGGCGACCGCGGGTCGTCGTGCATCCGTCATGCCGGAAGCGTCGCGCCGGCCATGGCGCGAGTCAAGCGCGCGCGTGCGCCCACCCTGTCAGGCACCGGGCGCGGGCATTCCCCGCCCTTCGTGCGCGTTTCAACGGGCAGAGGGAACTTCGGCCTCCGTAGAACGTCAAGAGAGGTTGGGCGCCGCGCCAGAGGCGTGTCGTCCAGGGGTAGCCAGGGGCACCCATGCGACGTTCGATCATCATCGCGCTGCTCGCGACCGCCGTGCTGGTGGCCTGGGTCTTCTGGCGCCCCGCGCGGCCCGCCGGGCCCGCGGCCGCGCCGCGAGCCGCGACCCCGGCGCCCGTGGGGCGCGT
>JACRCY010000595.1 GCA_016218785.1 Deltaproteobacteria bacterium | reverse complement strand
GTCCTTCTTTCGTGGGGTTGCGCTCGGCACGGACAGGACGCGAGCGTTCACGCCACGGGGTGGTGGTCCGCCAAGGGATCGATCTCACAGAGGAATCCGCCGTGTTGACGAAACCCGGTGATCTGGGAGCGGCTGCACCCGTTTGAAAGGGGGTCCTGCCCTTTCACCGATGCAACACAACGTGTGAAAGGGCAGGATCTACCAATGAAGGCCATCGGGGTCAAGGTGCTCAAGGCGCGGCTCTCCGAGTACCTGCGCCTCGTCAAGGCGGGCGAGACCGTGCTCGTCACCGAGCGGGACGAGGTCGTGGCCGAGCTGCGGCCCTCGCGCCGCGCGGCCCGGCCCGCCAGCGACCGCGACGAGATCCTCGATGCCCTGGCGGAGGCCGGCAGGCAATCACGGACCTGAAGCGCGACCCCAACCATGTGATCACGGTGCGCGTCGACGATCTCGTCGTCGAGCTACGAGTGCGGGCCGTGCCGCCGCGCCTCCCGGTCGAGCCCGCGAGCGCCTTGCTGGCAGAGCTGGCCCGTGACAGGAGCGAGCGGTAGGCTACTGCCCGCTGCGCAATCGCCCCGCCTGGCCGCGGTGCCATTGGGCGCGGTGGGGGCGGCCGTCGGCCTCGTCGATGGCGGCGAGCTGGTCGTGCATGCGGGCGAGCGCCGCGGGCGTGACCGTGGGCGCGTTCTGGATCTTCTCGGCTTCTCGGCGCGCCTCGTCGAAGCGCTTGAGCGCGGCCAGGGCGCCGGCGAGCCCTGCCAGCAGCTCCACGTCGGCCGGGTGCTTGCGGACCGCGGCCTGGTAGTGGGCCAGCAGATCCGGCTCGCGGCCGGGCGCGCCGAGCGTGCTCCCGACCAGCACCCACGAGGTCGGCCGGTCCTCCACGGCGAGGAGACGGCGGGCCCAGCTCTCGGCGGTGGCCGGATCCTTGCGCTCGACGGCCAGGCTCGCGAGATCCCGCAAGAGAGCCGGGTCCTCGGGCCAGCGCTGCTGGCCCTCCGTCGCCACCTCCAGCGCCTGGTCGGCCCGCTTCGCGACGCCGAGCGCGGCGACCAGGTCGTGGTAGCTCTCGGGCCGGTCAGGCATGGCGCGCAGGAGGTCCTTCACCTGCGCGTAGGCCGCCACCATCTCCGGGAGCACGGGCTGCGTGGTGCGGAGCGCGAGCGCGGCGCGGTACTCGAGGAGCGCCTGGTCGGCGTGGCCCGCGGTGCGGAGCGCGCGCGCCGCGACCACGTGGGGGCCCGGGTGGCGCGGGTGCAGGACCATGGCGCGGTTGAGCCAGCGCAGCGCGCGCGGATCGCGCTTCGCCGCGAGGTGCGTGCCGGTGATCGCGTACTGGAGGTAGTCGGCCGGGTGGCGTCGGACCGCGCCTTCGGCGCGGCGCACGAAGGCCTCGGTCGCCTCGCGCCGGGCCCGGCCGAGCGCCTCGGCGTCCTTCTCGGACCAGGTGCCGGATCGCGTGAGCGCGAGCGCGCCGAGCACCAGGAGGGCGAGCGGCAGCGGCAGCAGCGTCCACTGCGAGGCGCGGCGCGGGACCCGGCCGTTCGACAGCGTGCCGGCCGGGGTGGCGGCCGCCAGCATGCCGGCCAGGGCGGCGGCGCCGAGCGCCACCCCGAGCGTCTCGAGGTTGAAGTCGGTGAACGCGTGCACCGCCAAGCCCCCGAGCGCGGCCAGGGCGGCCGCGTGGTGGGCGCCGCGGTTGCAACGCCGGAGCCAGCCGAACGCGGCGATCGCGATGCACACGAGCAACCCGCCGCCGACGGGGACGCCGAGGTCCACCGGGAGCTGCAGGTACTCGTTCTCGAGGTGGCTGTAGAAGGCCCACCCCTCGCTCTTCTGGTAGCGCGGGTAGGCGGGCGCGAACGCGCCGCGGCCGGTGCCCACCCACGCGTGGTCGCGCAGCAGGGGGAGCGCGTCGCTCCAGAGCTTGGGCCGTCCCCCCTCGCGTTCCTTGGCCGCGTCCGTGGCCGCGAACTTGGCCGCCACCGGCTCGTACGCGAGCCAGAGGCCGACGCCCACGCCCGCGGCCAGCACGAGCGGCAGCCACAGCCGCAGCAGCGGCCGCAGCCGGTCGCGCAGGGTGCGGCGGCGCGCGGCGTCGTCGGCGTGGTGGTGCGACGAGCGCAGCGCGAGCAGCAAGCCGACCAGCGCGACCTGCGAGAACGCGAACGCGGTGATGCCGCCCCGCGAGACCGCGAGGAAGATACCGGCCGCGCACATGACCGCGCCGATGACGCACAGGGTGCGCTTGGCCAGGTCGTCCGTGCCCGCGGCCAGGCCCACCCACGCGGCCGCCGCCAGGCCGAGGAACGCGGCGCCGTGGTTGGCGTTGACGAAGGTCGTGAAGACCACGCCCGAGGGGCGCCCGGTCGACCACGGCTGGAACAGCCCGTAGATCTTGCTCGTGCCGGCCGTGACCTGGACGATGCCGACGAACACCATGGCCACGCCCGCGCCGCCGATGGCGAGCAGCAGCGCCGTGCGGCGCTCGTGGTGCTCCTCGAGGTTGGCGGCGAGCAGGAAGGTCGCCGTTATCACCGCGAGCTTGAGCGTCTCCCACAGGGTGGCGGGCGGGTCGAGCGAGAGCGGCCGCCAGCTCCCGGCGCCGTAGAGGCCGAGGTCGCCGAGCGTGTCGGTGAACAGGCGGTGCGCCGCCGGGTCGATCACGCGCAGGACGGCGGCCGGCAGCGGCACGCACTGGAGCGCGGTAAACGCGACGACGCCCAGGAGCACCCACCCGAGCGCCGGCCCGCGCACCTGCCGGTCGGTGGCGGCGCGCCGCCACAGCATCGCGGCGAAGGCCACCGCCGCCACCGCGCCGGCGGCGAGGATGGCCGGCGGGTGCACGCCGCCGATGGCCAGCGGTGCGCCGGCCACGAGCACGAGCAGGCCGAGCTGGCTGACCCGTTTTGCGAGGTTGCCTGACCCCCGTCGCGGCATCGGCGCCAACTCTACCACCGGGCCACGCGGAAATGAACTTCGCAGCGGCGGCCGGAACGCCCTGCGCCCCCGTGCACCATTCACACCTCGTTGTGAATTATCCTGTATAATCCACAATGAGCCATGAAGTTCTACGCACGCTCCCTGGGCGCGGCCCTGACCTCTCCGGTCTCGCGGAACAAGGTCCGGCTGCTCTTCGGCGCCCGCCAGGTCGGCAAGACGATGCTGCTCCGCCACCTGGCAGGCGCCGCGACCGCGCACGTCGTCGACCTCGGCGTCGCCGCGACCCGGCGGCGCTTCGAGGCCGACCCCGACGCGTTCCGCCGCGAGGCGCTCGCGCTGCCGCGGCGGATCGCGACGGTCGTCGTCGACGAGGTGCAGAAGGTGCCGGCGCTGCTCGACGAGGTGCAGGCCCTCTTCGACGAGAGCCCGCGGCGCCACCAGTTCTTCCTCACGGGCAGCTCGGCGCGGCGGCTGCGGCGCCACTCGGCCAACCTGCTCCCCGGGCGCTGCCACGTCTTCCGCCTGGCGCCGGTGTGCGCCTGGGAGTCGGTGTGCGGCGAGCCGGTCGACTGGCCGGGGGCCCTCCCTCCGGCCGCCCCCGGGCCCGCGCCCGCGCCCCCCTTCCCCCGCCAGGGCCTGGAGCGCACGCTGCTCTACGGCAGCCTGCCGGGCGTGCGCGCCGAAGCGCCCGCCACCGCCGCCGCCACGCTCCACGCCTACGTCGAGAACTTCCTCGAGGAGGAGGTCCGCCGCGAGGCGCTGGTGCGCGACCTCGGCGCGTTCTCGGGCTTCCTGCGCCTGGCGGCCCTCGAATCGGGGCGGCAGCTCAACCTCACCAAGCTGTCCCAGGAGAGCGGCGTCCCGGCGAGCACGTTGAAGACGCACTACCAGGTCCTGGAGGAGACGTTCGCCGGGGGCTTCGTCCGCCCGTACGCGCGCCGGGCCCGCCGCCGCCTGCTGGTGACGCCGCGCTTCCTCTTCTTCGACGTGGGCGTGCGCAACGCTGCGGCCGGGCTGCCGTTCGACGCCGGACTGCTCGCGGTCGAGGGTCCCGCGCTGCTCGAGCAGTGGGTGGGCCAGGAGCTGCGTGCTCGCGCCGCCATCCTGGGCCGGGGCCACGAGGTCAGCTTCTGGCGCACGGCCGGGGGCGCCGAGGTGGACTGGGTGTGGGAGAGCCCGGCGCTCGACGTCCCCGTCGAGGTGAAGTGGACGACCCGCCCCGCGCCCGGCGACGCCCGCCACCTGCACGCGTTCCTCGACGAGCATCCCGACCGCGCGCGGCAGGGGCTCCTCGTGTGCCGCTGCCCGGAGCCCCAGCGCCTGAGCGAGCGCGTGCTCGCGGTGCCGTGGGACCGGTTCTGACCCCGACTCCGCGGCGGGCGCGACCGCGCGGCCGTCAGGCGCCGGGCGCCACGGCCGCGGCTGCCGCGGCGAGAAGCCCACCACCGGTCAGAACGGCCGCTCGGGCACGTTGAGGCGGTCGCCGGGCTTGAGCACCACGTTCTGCACGCGGCCGCTGACCATCTCGCCGAGCTTGATCTCCTGCGTGGTCTGGCTGCCGTCGTGCGTGCGCGTCAGCGTCGTGCGGTCGCGCCACGCGAGCGGGGTGAAGCCGCCGGCCAGCGACAGCGCCTCGACCGCGCTCATGTTGTCGTAGTAGGGGAAGCGGCCGTGCTTCTGCACCTGGCCGAGCACCTGGATGGTCTTGGAGTTGTACTCCTTGACGAAGATCGACACCTGCGGGCTGCGCAGGAACTGCCCGTCGCGCAGGCGGAAGGCGATCTCGGCCGCGATCTGCGCCGGCCGCTTGCCCTCGACCTTGACCTTGCCGATGAGCGGATAGTCGATGGTCCCGTCGGAGTCGACGCGGTAGTCGGCCGTCAGGTCGGGCTCGTTGAAGACGCGCACCGTGAAGACGTCGCCCGCGCCCATGGTGGTGTCGGCGTGGAACGCCTTGGGCGCCTCGAGCGGGTGCTCGGGCGGCTTCGGCGGGCAGGCCGCCAGCCCGGCGGCGCACGCGCCGGCGGTCACGAGGATCCTCAGACGGCGGCGGAGACTGGCGGTCGGCATTGCCCCTGGGGCGGATTCCTAGCACTAGTCGCCGCGGACCGCCAGAGGGTTCAGGCGCTGGCGCCGCTGGCCCCGGGCGCGGCGTCATCGCCGTCTGCGCCGCCATCGTCGACCGATCGCGACCGCTCCAGCCAGACCTTGTAGCCCAGCGCGTAGCCGGCGAAGAGGATCCGGTCGACGAGCCCCTCCTGGAGCAGCACGCCGAGTGCGTATTGCCCCCACTTGCCGGGGCGCTGGTCGTCGAGCGCCACGGCCGGGGGCGCCAGGCGCGCGAAGGCCAGGCGTACGTGGAGCGGCGGCCGCACCCGGGCGAGCACGCCCGGCGGCACCGCGACGCACACGAGATCGAGGCGGCGCAGCGCCTCGTAGAGGCCCGTGCCGGCGCCCGTGGCCCGGGCGCGCGCGACCACCACGTCCCAGTCGACGGACCCGCGCCGCAGGAGCTCCGCGAGGTCGACCAGCCACTTGAAGTGCGGCTCGGCCACGTGCACCGCGAGGTGGGAGCAGCAGTAGAGCACCTCGTCCTCGGCGGCCAGGCGCCGCACCTGGCCGGCGCCGTAGGCCACCGGGCGGGAGCGCGACAGCACCGCCTCGCTCTCGTCGCGCGACAGGAAGCTCGTGATCAATCGGTGGTGGAGCTCGAGGTGGAACGAGCCCAGGCGCGCACCGCGCGTGAACGTCACGTGGTGGTGGAACAGCTCGCTGCGCTCCAGCAACAGGCCGCTGTCGCAGTGCGCGTAGCCCGCTCCGACGAGCACCCGCCCGGCCTCGCGGGCGCGGGACCGGGGCACGAGGAGGTCGATGTCCGACAGCGTCCGCAGCCCCACGTCCGGGTAGAGCGTGGCCATGAGGCCGGCGCCCTTCAGGGGCACGGACGGGATGCCGGCCTCGTCGAGCGCCTTCGTGACCCGCAGCACCTCCGCCATGATGGCGTCGTTGCGGATGGCGTTCACGGCGTACGCGCCCAGCAGCCGCTTGCGCGCGGCGTCGGGCACCTCCAGGTGCGCGCGCTTGACCGTCCGGTGCACGAGCGGGCCGACACCCAGGCGCAGCGCCAGCCCGACGGTCGCGTCCCAGTCGAGCCGCGGCGCGAGCGCCCGCAGCTCGTCGAGCGCTGCCTCCGCCGGCTCGATGGCCGCGGCCAGGATGACGCCACGCTGCGACTCAGCGAAGGCGGAGCGGGCAGCGGCAGGCGCCATCGCTCGGCAGTGTAGCCTGCCCGGCCCCGCGCGCGCCAGTGAGCCCGCTCCACCTGCCTCCAGTGAGCCTCACCCCACGGGCTCGTCCACCGGCACGCGCACGAAGCCCGCAGCGGCGAAGTGCGCGTCGAAGGCGAACGCGCGGCGGATACGGCGCTGGCGCCTGACCACGAACGAGGCCCCGTCGACGAACGAGAAGGCGTGATCCCGGTAGCGGCGCTCGAGGGAGAAACGCGAGTGGGGAGGGGGCAGCCAGCGACGGGGAGTGGGGAGTCCAGACGGAGGACGGGAGTGGAGACGGGGCTGGCGACGGCGGCGAGGCCGGCGCCTAATCCGCCGTCTTGAACACCCAGGTCGGCTCGACGGCCGCGGACTTGCCGCCCTGGGCCTGGGGGAAGCGCCAGCCGCGGATGGTGGCGGTCATGCAGGAGACGACCTCGGGGTCGCCGAGGGTGTTGTCCTGCACGGAGACGCCGCCGACGCCGCCAGCGCCGGTGACGGTGATGCGGACGGAGAGCTTGCCGCCCAGCTTGGGGTTGCGCTTGAGGCCGCGGTCGTAGCAGGCCTTGATCGCGGGGTAGCCGCGGCGCAGCGTCGCGTTGGCGCCCGAGACGTCGAGGTCGCCGGAGGAGACGTCGTCGATCCTGCCGCCGGAGATCTTGATCTTGCGCTCGGTCTTGACGCCGGTGCCGCCGCCGCCGCCCGAGACCGTGCCGGTGCCGGCCTTGCCGATGTCGGAGATGTTGGTGATGCGGCCGCCGCCGCCGCCGCCGCCGCCCGCCGAGGCCAGGCCGCCGCCGCCGCCGGCGCCGGCGGTGGTGACGCCGCCGACGTTCTTCATGGCGCGGTCGATGTCGCTCTGCGCGCCGCCGCCGGCGAGCGCGTCGCCGAAGGCGCTGCCGCCCGAGCCGCCCTTGGCGGTCAGGACCGCCAGGATGCCGACCTTGGACGCCTCGCCCTTGGCGCGGGCGATGCGGGCCTCGGCCGCGGCCTTGGCGCGCGCCCGGGCCTCCTCCGCGGAGAGCGCCTTGGCCGGCTTGCCCGGCTTCTTGGCGACCTCCTTGCCCTTCTCGCCCTCGTCCCCCTTCTTGTCGCCGATGCCCTGGTCCTTCTTGATCTCCGGCGGCTTGACCTTCACGGCGAAGGCTTTCTGGTACTGCTTGAATTCCTCTTCGATGTCGATGTTCTTCGGGATCTCGACGAAGACCAGCAGGTAGACGAAGAACGCGGCGTGGAGCGCCGTCGAGATGCCCAGGACCGTCGCCATCATCACGTCGATCTGGCTGCCGAAACCTCCACGCACGGAGGGCGGCAGCTGCGGCCGCGGCTGGCGCGGCGGCGGGGTGACGAACTGGAACAGCAGCGTCATGTCGCCGGCGATGACCTTGCCGCGCGACTTGTCGGTGAGCGGGAGCTGGAAGAAGCCGCCGGGCTTCGGCGCCGAGCGCTGCTGCAGCTGGTTGAGCGGCACGACCGCGTCGCCGAGCGAGATGCGGCCGTCCATCTGCGGCGTGTAATTGAGCGCGTACCCCTGCGGCGTCACCTCGAACATGACCAGCGTACGCGGCAGCGCCTCGCTCGGCACGACGAACATGTTCTTGGCCGACTGGCCGACGGTGACCGAGATGCGCTCGCGGACCAGGCGCTCCTCGACGATCCGCCCGCCCTGGATGATGCCGATCCGCAGGATCTTCGGCGGCGGCGGCGGCGGGGCCGCCACGGCCCCGGTCCGCACCGGCGGACGCGCCGTGTAGGGGGCGGGGGCATTCAGCTTCGCGCCCGGGTGCTGCGGTTTCTGCGGTGTCGCCATGTTCGTCCCTCGCTGCCTTCCGACTCGAACGGGCTCCTAGAACGGGCTCTTGGAGACCGCCTCGACGATCTTGGGCGTGAAGTCCTTCTTGAGCTGCTCCCAGTCGTACTGGATCGACGAGCGCGCCAGCACCAGCGCCAGCGGCTTCTGCACCTTGCCCTCGACGATGATGGGCGAGAGCTTGATGACCTTGCCGCCGCGCTCGGTGCGCTCGACCCGGGCCTCGGGGTCCTTCTCGCCCGCGGGTGGGGCGTCGGCCTTGGCCCCCTTCGCGGCCTTGGCCGGCTTCGCGGCCTTGGCCGCCGCGGGCTTGGCTTTCTTCTGGGCCTGCGCGGAGTTGGGCCACGCGAACGCGAGCGCGCCCGCCGCGACCAGGACCAGGGTTCCTCGGACCATGCTCCTCATGCTGTCACCCGTGGCTGTAGCGTACTACGCCTGTCCATCCAATTCGATCTACGCAACCTTCGGTGCCACCCATCCGACTGGTGCTGCGTTGAACGGCGAAAGCTGAAGGCCGAATCGTCGAAGGTCCTCGACGTCAAACCTTCAACCTTCAACGGCATTTATCACTTCTTCGTCCCCTTCTCGGGCGCCGGCGCCGGCGCGGGCGCGGGGGCCGGCGGGGCCTTGGGCGCCGGCTTGCCGCCGCCGCCCGCATCCTCGTCTTCGGCGGGCTTGGCCTTCTTGCGCGCCGCGTCCCGCTCCGCCTTCTTCTTCTTGCGCTCGATGGACTTCTTCTCGTCGTTGATGTCCGACTGCGCCCGCTTGATGTACTCGTCGACCGGATCGTCCCGGCCGAGCGTCCCCTTGTTCCGCGCCCGCGACTTGTAGTCGAGCAGGTATCTTATCGCGGTCTCGAGGCGCTCGAGCGTCGACAGCCCCGGGTAGTTCTCGGCGTCCATGTAGAGCACGCCCATGTTGAAATACGCCTCGGGGTAGTCGGCCTGGATGCCGAGCGCCCGCCGGTACTCGACGTTGGCCTTCTCGTACTGCTTGGTGCCCCGGTAGGCGCTGCCCAGGTTCAGGTGCGCCTTGGCGAGGTTCGGCGCGAGCTGCGCCGCCCGCTCCGCCGCGGGCAGCGCGCCCTGGTAGTCCTTCTGCATGACCAGCATGGCCGCGAGGTTGTTCCACGCGGAGACGCTCTGCGGGTTCTTGTCGGCGGCATCGCGGAAGTACTTCAGGGCCGTGTCCTTGAGGCCCTTCTTCAGGTCGATCATGCCGAGGATGTTGTAGATCTCGCCGAGGTCGCGGCCCTCGACGGAGAGCTCGTTCTTCTTCATCGGCTCGAGCACGCGCGTGAAGAGCACGAACTGCGCCTGCGCGGGCCGGCCGAGGTAGTAGTAGGCGCGCGCCATCACGATCATCGCGGGCACGAAGCGCTCGTTGCGGCCGAGCGCTAGGCGGCACTCGCGGACGGCGTCCTCGTAGCGCCCCTGCCGCAGGTAGCTCTCGGCCTGCGCGGTCTCGCTGGTCGGGTCGCGCGGCGGCGGCGGGGCCGCGGCCGGCGCCGGGGCCTCCGGCGGCAGCTCCTTGCCGGCCTTGGCGGGCACGGGCGTCGGCGCCGGCGCGGGCGCCGGCTTGGCCGGCTTGTCCGGGTCGAACGTGGCGCCGGTGGCCTGCTTGTCGTAGGCCTTGGCGGTCTCGACGGCCTTCTGCGAGGCCGGGGTCTGGGGCTTGGGCTTGTCCGAGCCCCCGCAGCCCCACAGACATCCGGTGACGAGGACCAGGGCGAGGGCCCCGAGCGGCAGCGTCAGGCGGCTCATCAGCGCCCCTCCGGGTGGTCGAGCTGGAACTCGACCTTCTCGTCGCGCACCGCCTGGTACTTGTCGGGCTGGTAGTCCCGGAGTCGCGTCTGCGCCAGCTTGGTCCACTCGTTCGACAGCGGCACCTTGGCGGCGTACTCGAGCACCTTCACCCACTGGTCCTGGGCCGCCTTCTCCACCGGCGCCGCCTCCTTCTGCATCAGCTCGGTGTACTGCCCCATGATGCCGGCGTCGGGGTTCTTCTGGTCGATCTTGACCAGCTTCGGCGGCGGCGGCGCGTCGAGCAGCTTGCGCGCGCCGAGGCGGAACATCTCGCCCGAGCGGTAGCCGGCGGCGGTGACCCACTCCGGCCGGTTCCAGGCGATGACCCGGGAGTACTCGACCTGCAGCTCCCTCATGCGGTCGTTGATGGCCTTCAGCTCCTTGGTCGCCCGCTTGGGATCGTCGCTCGACTGGAACTTGAAGGCCACCCAGGCCTGGTACTTGGGCTCGACCAGCGTGAACTGCGCCTTGGCCGCGTACTCGGCGGCGAGCGAGCCCGCCTTCACGTTGCGTGCCCGGGCCTCGTTGACCACCCGGGTCATGGCCTGGGCGGCGTCCTTCTTCCGCCCCTGCTGCTCGTAGGCGTCGGCAATTCGGTAGTAGGCCTCGATGGCCAGGCCCGAGACATCGGGGCTCCGGTCGGCGCTGAAGCGCTTCAGGAACTCGTTCATCGCGGTCACCGTGCCCGCCGTGTTCTTCATGTTGACGTACTGCATGGCCGCGCGGTGCAGCGCCAGCGCCGTCTTCTTGGTCGGCGTCATGCGCGTCTCGTCGGCGTAGCGGCGGTAGAGCGTGGCCGCCTCGGTGAAGCTGTTGTCGCGCTCGCGGATGTCGGCGGCCTTGAGGATGGCCTCGTTGCGGTTCAGCTTGGTCGGCTCCTTCGGGTCCCGCCACGTCGAGTAGCGCGGCGAGTCGGCGAGCCGCCGGTAGAGGGTGACGGCGCGCTCGAAGTCGAAGAAGCGGTCGTAGGCGGCGGCCGCCAGCCAGATGGCGCGCGGCGCCTCGACGGCGTTGTCCGCGTACTCGGTGAAGATGCGCTCGTAGATGCGGGTCGCCTGGCCGAATTTCTGCAGGTTCTCGTAGCAGATGGCCAGGTTCTTCATCGAGTCGAGGCGCTTCTTCGAGGTCTTGTACTTCTCGATGTGCATCTCGAAGAACTGGGCCGCCTCCTCCCACTTGCCGGCCTTGGCCGCGGCCTCGCCCTTCTGCAGCATCAGCGCCTCCTGGAGGCGCGCGATCTGCGCCCGGTTCTCCTGGAGGCGCTTCTCCATCTCCGGGTCGGGCTTGTACCCCTTGCCCTTCACGGCGCCGCACTGCATGGCGCCGAGCTTGTTGGTCCACTCCTCGATCTCCTTGACCTTGGTGCCGGTGTTGCCGTCCTCGATGATCCAGGTGTTCAGGATGGCGTTGCCCGAGTCGATGCCGACCTGCGCCTCCTTGCAGTACTTGCCGAGGATCTGCTCGAAGCGCTTGCGCGCGTCGGGGAAGTCGAGCGCGCGGTACGAGATCAGCGCCGCCTCGTACATGCGGTCGGGGTTCTGCGGGCTCTTGGGGAAGCGCGGCGTGTACCAGTCGTACGCGGCCTGCAGCCGCTTGAAGACCTCGGGCACGGGCTGCGCCACGACCGGCGGCTTGACCGTCTCGGGCGTCGGCAGCGGCGCCTTCTTGACCTCCCCCTTCTGGATCTGGAGCTGGATCTGCTTCTCGTACGAGAGCACCACGCCCGAGGCCGACTCCTCGAAGTACTTGTTGTCGAGGTTCGAGTCGCGGACCTTCATGTACTGCTCGGCCGCCTTCTCGAACTGGAACGAGAAGTAGTACGTGTCGGCGAGGCTGTAGCTGTACTCGTAGAAGTTCTTCGAGTGCGGGTAGACCTCGAGGAAGCGCGTGTAGTGCTCGCCGGCGATCTTGTACTCCTCGACCGCCTGCTGCATCAGCCGGTCGTCGTGGCCCGACTCGGCCTTCTCGCGCAGGTCCTGCGCCTTCTTGTGGTGGAAGAGCGCCGCCTCGATCATGTTGCCCTCGGCGAGCGTCCTGGCCAGCTTCTTGGCCTCGTCGTCGTTGCGGTTCTTCTCGTACCACTGGGTCCCCTTGGCGTAGTCGCGGGCCAGCTTCTCGCGCTCCTCGATGGCCCGCTTCTGGTCGCGCAGGTAGACCATGCAGGTGATGATCTGGTCCTGGATCCGCGGGTTGTCGCGGTGCATGGGCCAGCGCTTGATCATCTCCTTGTAGATCCCGATCGCCGCCTCGAGCTTCTCCGCGTTGCCGGCCTTGCCCGCGTCGAACCACCCCTCGGCGAGCTTCTGGTAGACCTCGCGCACGTGCGGCTCCTGGTCGCGGCCGCCGTAGAAGCTCATGAAGCGCTGCAGCGCCTTCTTCGGGTCGCCGCCGGGGGGATCCCCCTCCCACGGCTCGGCGAACGAGATGGCGATGTAGGTGATGGCCTCGGGCCGCAGCTCCTCGTACTCCTTGGAGCGCCCCTTGTTCTTGTCGGCCCAGATCACCAGGCTGTCGAACAGCTTGATGTCCTCCGTGAAGCGGTCGAGGTTGTAGTGGGCCCAGGCGAGCATGTAGAGCGACTTGTCGAAGTACTTCTCGTAGAGCGGGTGGTCCTTGAGCGTCTGGACCCGGCTGAAGGCGTAGATGGCCAGCACCAGCTCGCCCACCTGGAAGTGGTCCTCGCCGACGCGGGTCCACAGCTCCGGCAGGTAGCGGCTCTTGGCGTCGAACGGCACGCAGTCGGCGTACGGGTCGGGGAGGCCGAGCGGCTCCGAGGCCTTCGGCTGCGCCTTGGGGCGCACGCGCGGCGCCGGATCGTCGAGCGCCTTGTACTTGTTCTGGCACAGCAGCGCGAGGAACGCCTGGCGGCCGCGCGACTCGTCCTTGGTCTTGGCCTCCTGGGTCGTCAGCACGTAGCCGAGGAGGTAGTGGGTCGCGTCGTTCTGCCGGTAGTCGGGGAACTCCACCAGCAGGCGGCGGTAGAGCGAGGCGACCTTGTCGTAGTCGGCCTTGGGGTCGACGACCGGGGTCAGCTCCTCGGGCTTCTTGCCCGACTCGAGCGCCTTGGCGTAGGCCTCCTGCCGCTTGGGGAAGTCGTCGAGCGCGAGGACGTAGTCCTCGAACGCCTTCTCGTAGTAGAGCTCGGCGAGGCGGAAGATGGCGTTGGGCGTGTGGACCTTGTGGCTCGGGTGCTTGCGCAGGAACTCCTCGAAGATGCGGATGGCCTCGAGGCGCCGCTGCGCGAGCGCCGCCTCCTCGGACCTGATCTGCTTCTCGAACTTGTCCTTGGTGTCCTTGATCTTCTTCAGGTAGGCGCGCTTGACGAGGTGGTCGACGGTCCGCTGGTAGTCCTTGGCGGCCGCCTCGTAGCGCCGGAAGTCCTTCTCGATGGCGCGGAGCTCGGCGAGCTCGTCCGCCGTGGGGGCCGCCCCCGGCGGGAGCCCCGCGCCGGCCGCCGGGGGCCCGCCCCGGGCGTCCGGCGACGCCAGGACGAGCACTGCCAGCATGGCAAGCACGTATCGGGTCATGATCTCAGCCCCACCGCTTCGGCCTCACCCTCGTCAGGCTTCCGGACCCGGTCACCAACGCCCCGGATCACTTGGTCTGGGCGCCCCGGACCTGCTGGAACTCCTCCTCCAGCAGCCGACGCTCCCGCTCCTGCTCCCGTTGGAGCTTCGACACGGACTGACTCTTGGAGTCCTTGAGCGCCCACGCCACGTCCGTGACCCCCACGTCCGACTCCACCACCAGGGTGTAGGCGCGGTTGCGCACCCCGCGCAGCGCCAGCAGCGCCGCGGTGCCGCCCAGGGCGTCCGACTGCTGCTCGTACTCGCCGACCTGCTGCTTGTAGCCGGCGACCTTGACCTTCTCCTCGGCCAGGATGGTCCGCGTCTCCTCGAGGCGCTGGTCCACGGTCTGGTCGATGCGCTGGTTGAACGAGGCGACGCGCGCCTCGATGCTGGCCAGCCGCTCGAGCACGCTCTGGATCTGCTCGACCTTGGCGCGCTGCGCCGGCGGCAGGCGCCCCATCACCTGCGCGGCCAGGGTCTTCTCCTGGTCGACCACCTGCTTGAGCTCGGCGCGCAGCTTCCCCTCCTCGACGGAGGTGGCGTCGCCGACGCCCAGGGTCTCCTTGGCCGACTGGATCTCGTTGCGGACCCGGTCGTACTCCTTGCGCAGCTCCTCGACCAGGCCGCGCATCTCGTTGACCTGCTGCTCGAAGACCGCCGGCGGGATCTTCTGCTTGTCCTTGGTGTCGGCGAAGTAGCGCTCGATGGCCGCGAGCTGGGCCGCGAGGCTCTCGATCTGCACCCACAGCTCCTTGCCGCGCTTCTCCAGCTCCTCGTAGACGCCGCGCGTCTTCCGGGCGCGCTTCTCGTAGCCGTCGACGCCCTTGGGCAGGCTCTGGAGGGCCTTCTCGAGGAGCGTGCGGCGGCCGGCGAGGCGCTCGGCCTCGGCCTTCTCCTGCGCCGTGTAGAGGTGCTCGGTCAGGCGCCGCTGGTGGCCGGCCAGGCGGGCGCGCACGTCGGAGAGCTGGTTCTCGATCTCGAGGGCGCGCTCGCG